>JAUWXJ010000037.1 GCA_030616425.1 Desulfobacterales bacterium
AACTGGGTCAGGACGGTTTGCCGAATATGGTGCCGTTGTGGGAGCTATCAGGCAATATCAGTGACCCGAACTCAAAAAAGATACCCCTTTGGCGGCTCTTCTATAGCAATAGTGTAGGAAATTATGATACGAGACACTAGGGAGAACCTACCGCTCCAAACCAACTCACGACCTGTGTAAAGAAACCGTACAGTCTGTCCTGTGCCGCCGTCCATTTATTTCCCTGTGCTAAGTGTCCAGGTGGCCTCGTAGAATTCTGCGCCATCACTTGAGCCTGCGCCCGTGCCAACGATCTTGACACCGCGGCTCGCGCGCGCCAGCCCCTTTTGCAGCCCTCGATATTGCCTCAATCCTTGTCCGATTGATTCCATGGCTACCACGCCAAGAGGCGCCTCGCTCGCATAAACCACAATACGGTCCTCGCCAAACGGTGGCGCTACCTTGAGATCAAAGCTGTCCCCCTTATCAGGGATCCTGTAAACCTTTCCGCCCTTAAAGAAATTTATGACGCGAAAGTCGTTTGGCAAAAGCTGTATGATCTCGCCCCCTGAGGCAATGTCTACGATCCGGGCATAAAAGTCACGATTCCCCTGAACAAAGATATTGATATTCTCCCCGGCCTTATAGTGCTTCTTGTCTGTCCACACCTTCACGGTAAGGGGTGCGTCCTTGTCCATGATTGTCACCGCTGTGCCGACCTCCGGCTTCTTGGGCTTCATATCATATACAACCTCTGCCTTGATCCAGACGTGGTAGCGGACATTCTCCTTCACACCATAGTCTTTCTGGTCAAGAATCGTGACAGCCCCTTCTGCACTCGACCATATCAGGTCATACTCTACCTGAAAGTCTTTGACCTTGGTCTTCGACTGGATATAGGTCTTGGCAGCCTCCAAGGCCTGTCTTTTGGCATTGGCAAAGGCTGCTGCCCGGGTCTGGGCAAGCGTCATGTCCTCAGAAAGGTAGGCATAACCATCCATTTCTCGGATAAAGGAGCGTTTTTCCTCGTCAGGGACCACTTGAACGGCCCTGGGGGCTTGAGGCTGGGCCTTGGCAGGAAATATCAGCAAGAAGCAAACAAAGAGAAATGCCGACGTAAGAGGAAGCGAATATCTTTTTTTCATGGAGACCTCCGAGTAGTCCGTAGTTCGTAGTTCGTAGTTCAAAGTTCGTAGTTTGTACTCTACAGTACTATGTAGTTGCCACTTTTACAAAGATTTTCTCAATCCGGTTATCATCCTCGATATTTCTGCACAATCCTCTTCACCCCGAAAAACCGACCCCTTCAACGCTTACCCCCCCGGCCTCCTCATCCACTTGAAACCTCACAGGCAGAAACTGTTCGATCACCCACATGTTGGTCGCTAAATGCCTTGTTATCCTGCCTGCAATCAGAGAGGATCGCCCCTTTGCCAATGCCATGTAAAGGACTATCTGGTCAGCCATGTGGCCGTCAACAGCCGATATAGAGGCCACGAATTCAAAAAAATCTGAGCAGGCATTGTCGGCAACCTTTTCAGCAGGCTTCCCTCTCTTGCCCAGAGAGGTAAACCCGGCTGCCACGTTTTCAAAACTCGCTCTAATAAAGACCACAGTGCCGGTACCTAGTGAAGGGCCGTTCAAGAGTTCAATTTGTGGCATCTCATCGCCATGATCACTGAAGCGCTTCAGGGCCTGATCCCCCTGCCTCTCAGCAATACTCATGGGAAGATTTGACACAGCCGAAAGCACGCAAGTGTCCTGAAGCTTACCACGCCGGGTAAGGTCAATCCCTTTCAGTTCTGCGGACGGTGATATTGATGCAATGACCTCCCCACCCCCCTTTGGATACCAGCCCCAACGCTTTATCTCGAGCTGTAGTACTCCGCCCAATCGCTTGAGCGCGGGCAGAAATACTTCCACCATGTAGTGAAAACAGGGGCTCCAGGGGACGTGGGTGCCTCCTGTGATGACAACCCTGGATTCCTCTTTGGCAAACAGCAGGGCAGGAATCATGCCCTGGAGCACCAGGCTCGTGGAACCTGCTGTCCCTACATCAAGGGAATACGACCCAGGCACGATCCGCTGAGGCTCAAAGGAGAGGCTTGTGGAGCCGAGTTCTGCACCAACGACCTTACCAGCAGTTATTGAGGCCATCGCCTTTACTGCCGTAAGGTGTTGTGGCCGCAACCCCGGCTTTTTGCGGCCAGCGCGGATATTCCCGATTTCTACAGGCTGCTGGAGAATAGCTGCCAGGGCCAGGGCGGTCCTCAATATCTGCCCGCCCCCCTCGCCGTGGCTGCCGTCTATCTTAAGCGCCACGCTCACAAAAGAGCCTCAATAGCAGCCCACAGCTCGCGTTTACCCAGACCCGTAGTAGCAGAGAAGAGGGTAAGCAAGGAGGGATCTGTGGAGAGTTCCCGGGCAATAGCACTTCGCTGTTTCTCCTGCTTGTTCTTTTTCAGCTTGTCTGCTTTTGTGAGTGCAACAATTGCCGGGATCTTGTAATGCCCCAGCCAGGCAAGCAAGTCGTGATCTCCCTGGTTTGGCAGCCTACGAACATCCAGGATCACCACGACTGCGGAAAGCCCCTCGCGGGTCTTCAAGTATCTTTCCACCATTGGCCCCCAGCTCTTGCGCACTGCTTTGGGAACCTTGGCATAGCCATACCCGGGCAAATCCACAAAAGAGAACTGATCATTGATGAGAAAAAAATTGATGGTCTGGGTGCGCCCTGGGGTGGAACTCGTTTTCACCAGGTTTTTTCGGCCCAGCAACATATTCATCAGGGAGGATTTGCCTACATTGGAGCGTCCTGCAAACGCAATTTCAGGCCTGCCAGGTGGGGGATACTGGGAAGGCCTTACAGCGCTGGTCGCAAATTCAGCGGATCGGACAATCATGGACTCTTATGAACCCAAACAAGACGAACTCGTAAAAAGTCTTTTGTGAACGATATTGAGCATTTTGGGGAAAAAGCACTTGAGATGTTCAGCGTCAAGAAATTCTAACTGTTTGAGGGCGTAAGCCCGAGTTTTAGAATTTTAGCTGAACGTCTCAAGTACGCCCAAAATGCTCACGGAGTGAACAAAATGAACTTTTTACGAAACCGCCAAACAAGGTGTTAACAGCTAGCAAACGCATTATTTTGGCTAAACCGGCAGGAACGACTAAGTGTCAATACTTTCCTTTAATATATCGCTCCAGGCGATTCAATCCCTCTTCAATCTTTTCCAGGGTGTTTGCATAGGAAAACCGCAGATACCCTTCAGCATTGGCCCCAAAATCGATTCCAGGGGTTACCCCCACATGGGCATTCTCAAGGATATCAAAGGCTAGTTTATAGGAATCTTCTGAAAACTTCTTGGCATTGGCCAGCACATAAAAGGCACCCGTAGGCTCCACGGTGATCCCAAAGCCTATATCCTTGAGGCGCTTGATCATAAACCTGCGGCGCTCATCATAAATGGCTCTCATCCTTGCCACATCTTCGGCAGCCTCTTCAAGGGCCGCGATGCCGGCCCATTGCACCATAGCATTGGCTGAAATGAAGAAATTCTGATGAACCTTCTGGATAGCCCGGATAAAAGGCTTTGGAGCTATCAGATAACCCAACCGCCACCCGGTCATGGCATAGACCTTGGAAAACCCGTTCAGAACGAAGGCCCTGTCAGTAAATTCCAGGATGGTATGTTCCTCGCCCTCATACACCAGGCCATGGTATATTTCATCGGAAATAACATACGGGGATAACCCAGCAATCGCCTGCATACGTTCATGACCGAGCAGGTTCCCTGTGGGATTCGACGGGGAGTTAATAAAAACTGCCTTGGTCCTGTCATCGATCTTTTCTTGGATGACCTCAGGCCGGTACTGGAATCCGTCACTCTCGTAAACGGGAATTGTGACCGGCTCGCCGCCTACAAACCGAATAACGTTAGGATAACATGGATAATGGGGGTCTGGAATGATCACCTTGTCACCTGAATCGAGGAGTGCTGAAAAGAGCATAAACATGGCGGGCGAGGTGCCTGATGTCACAACCACCTGGTCTGGTTTAATCTCCACGCCATAGCGTTCGTGATAGTGCCGGCAGATCGCCTCACGAAGCTCGACCAGCCCAAGGCTGTGCGTATAGTGGGTGTGTCCGGCGGACAGGGCACGAATAGCAGCATCCTTGATGCAGTCAGGTGTATCAAAGTCAGGCTCTCCTATCTCCAAATGGGTAATATCGATGCCTGCCCGCTCCATGGTGTGGGCCTTTTCCAAGACGTCCATTACGATGAAGGACTTGATCTCTTGCGTGCGCTTCGAAATCACAGAAAAGTTCCCTTTACCTTTGGCCAATGGCCATAGTTGCTTCGCTTTTGAAGAATTACGTTTGAGGTGGGAGGACCGCTTCGCTTAAGGCAAAATACACGGATTTCTTGCCTCTAACCTCCAACATCAAATCACTTTGTTCAGCGGGTACTCGATAATCCCCTCAGCCCCCTTCTTGAGCAGCTCAGGGATAATATCGCGCACTACAGAGGAGGCCACGACTGTTTCAACAGCAAACCAGTCCGACTGATAGAGGGGTGATACCGTGGGTGCATTGAGGCTCGGAAGCATTGACACAATCTCCTTTAGCTTTGCCTCGGGCACGTTCATCTTGAGTCCAACCATCTTTTCAGACAACAAAGCACCCTTCAAAAGAAGTGCTATCTGCTTTATCTTTTCCCGCTTTTCCGGGTTGGCCCATGCCTCATGATTGGCAATCAATTGAGTGTTCGTCTCAAGTAGTTCATGGATGATCCTGAGGCCGTGAGCTTTGATGGTACTGCCAGTCTCAGTAACCTCCACAATAGCGTCGGTCAAGCCAGACACTGCCTTGGCTTCTGTAGCCCCCCATGAGAATTCCACCTCAACATCAATACCGTGTTCTGTAAAATATTTTTTTGTAAAGTTCACCAATTCGGTTGCGACCTTTTTCCCTGCCAGGTCTTCCAATCCCCCAATCCCGGAATCGTAAGGTACTGCCAGGACCCAACGGGCCGGCCTCTGGCTAACCTTTGAATAGATCAGGTCTTCCACAACCTGGACATCCGATTCATTCTCATATATCCAGTCTTTGCCTGTGAGACCCGCATCCAGGATGCCGCTCTCCACGTAACGTGACATCTCCTGGGCACGACACATGGCGCATTCAATGGTGTCATCGTTGATCTCAGGGAAATAGCTGCGTCCGTTTATATCAATCTTCCATCCAGAACGCTTGAACAATGCAATTGTTGCGTCCTGAAGGCTTCCTTTGGGAATTCCTAGTTTCAGTCTCTCTTTCACTATTTATATACCTCCTTGGGATCAAAGATCTTCTCGCCAACCACCTGAACCGATCCGTCCTCCACCTTCTTGAAAAAACAACTCCGGTACCCCGTATGACACGCGGCCCCGCCCACCTGCTCTACCTTTAAGAGGATCGTATCATCATCACAGTCGATGCGAATCTCTTTGATTAACTGGACATTACCGGAGCTCTTACCCTTTACCCAGAGTTCCTGACGCGTTCGACTCCAATATGTAGCCCTTCCGGTCTTAAGGGTCTCTTCCCAAGCCGCCTCATTCATAAAAGCGAGCATGAGGATCTCGCCCGTCCCGAAATCCTGGACGATAGTTGGAATCAAACCGTCACATTTTTCAAAATTCAGCGCAATCATAAGTACAAGATTATTAGTCGGAACCACTCAACCATGTCAAGCACATTTCAGATGGCTGATTCGGTAATTTATGAATTTGTCATTGTAACAGGTTAATCCTTCAACCCCTCAATTTTTTTGTTGTTTTGGATTTGGTATTTTTGTCATTTGTGCTTGTTTCGTACCTCGGATTTCGAATTTCGGGTTTATCTGTTCTAATCGGTCTTGCTTGTTAAACCCTTTTTTGTTAAATACAAGGCATGGCACGCTCTAAGAGTCGATCTAGCATAAAAGAAATAAGAGCCAAGCGAGGCAAGAAGGGCATCCTGGGGAGGTTTATCCGTCTCCTTTACGGAACCGTCATCGTCTTGTCTCTCCTTGCCGGGCTCTTTCTGGGAGGGGTTTACTTTTACTTTACAAGGGACCTTCCCAAGATATCCTCTTTGAAGGATTACCGCCCGCCTATCATCACCACTGTCTACTCTGATGATAAGCGCAAGATTGCCGAGTTCTTCAAAGAACGAAGAATCGTAGTTCCCTTTTCCAAGATGCCAAAAATGCTTATCAACGGCTTTGTTGCAGCAGAAGACGCTCGCTTTTTCAAACATGAAGGAGTCGACCTTTCCAGCATTGCCCGAGCATTTTTGAAAAACATCGAAGCAGGCACCATCATTCAGGGGGGAAGCACTATAACCCAGCAGGTCGCCAAGTCCTTCTTTTTGTCACCTAAAAAAAGCTATGCCCGTAAGGGGCGAGAAGCGATCCTTGCCTACCGCATAGACCAGGCCTTTACCAAGGATGAGATTCTCTTCCTCTATCTCAACCAGATATACTTGGGACACGGTGCTTACGGTGTTGAGGCAGCCGCCGATAACTATTTTGGAAAATCAGTGGCTGATCTGAACCTGGCTGAATGCGCCATGCTGGCTGGGTTGCCGCAGGCCCCCAGCCGTCACTCCCCGTTTCTGCATCCCAAAAAGGCGAAGGAGCGCCAGATCTATGTCCTAAACCGGATGATCAATGAAGGGTATATTACAAACGTGGAGGCAACCGAGGCGATCAACACACCGCTTGATATTAAGCCCAGACGCAACTGGTACATTGAAGAGGTGCCTCACTACGCTGAGTACGTGAGGAAGTACGTGGAGGAAAGATACGGCAGGGATGCCCTCTACCAGGAGGGCCTCATCATACACACTGCCGTCAATATCGAAATGCAAAAACTGGGGCAGGCCGGCTTAAACCACGGGCTACAAGCGCTCGACAAGAGGCAGGGGTATAGGGGCCCGCTCAAGCGCCTGGAGCCGGAAGAGTTAGAGGCGTTCTCTCAAGAGATCCAGAAAACCCTTGAAAAACACCCGCTTGAACTGGACGGAGTGATCCAGGGGGTAGTCATTGCTGTTAACGACAGCGAGCAAAAGGCCACAGTTCGCATCGGAAGTAAACAAGAAGACCTTCATCTTGATAAGATGAAATGGGCAAGGGAACCTGACCCAGAGGTTGCCCACTATGACGCCAGGGTAAAGAAGGTTAGTGATGTTTTAGAGGTGGGTGATATAATCCTGGTAAGAGTGAAGGGTCAAAACGAAGAGACCGGAGAGTGGAATTTATCTCTGGAACAGACACCTACAGTGGAGGGGGCGCTTCTTTGTATGGAGTCTGAAACCGGCTATGTAAAGGCCATGATAGGCGGTCGAGACTTCAGGGTAAGCCAGTTCAACAGGGCCATACAATCAAGGCGTCAGCCCGGCTCGGCCTTTAAACCGATCATCTACGCTGCCGCCTTTGATAAGGACTATACGCCTGCAACCATTATTATTGATTCCCCGATCGTGTTTGAGGATACGGAAAAGGAATTCACCTGGAAACCGAAGAACTATGAAGAAAAATTTCACGGCCCCACTCTTCTGCGGACTGCTCTGGCCCTGTCTCGAAACGTAGTCACTATCAAGCTTCTAAAGGACATGGGCGTAGATTATGTGATCGATTATGCCCAACAACTCGGTATCCAATCGAATTTGAATCGAGACCTTTCCCTGGCACTCGGTTCATCAGGGGTCTCGCTCCTTGAGCTGGTGCGCGCATATGCCATCTTTAACAATCAAGGATATCGCGTAAGGCCATGTTTTGTCACAAAGATACTCGATCAGGACGGAAATGTGCTGGAGGAGAATCAGCCTGAAAGCGAAAAAGTTATTGAGAAGAGCACAGCCTATATTATTACGAATCTCCTTCAGGGGGTGGTTCAGCACGGAACCGGCCGCCGGGTCAAGGCCCTTAATCGGCCTGTAGCGGGCAAGACCGGCACAACCAACAACCTCCACGATGCCTGGTTTGTAGGATATACCCCGCGCTATGTCACAGGGGTCTGGGTAGGCTTTGATGAAGAGAAATCACTCGGCGTTGACGAAACCGGCTCCAGGGCTGCCAGCCCCATTTGGCTGGAGTTTATGCAGGAAATCCTCAAGGACAAGCCTGTACGCGTCTTCCAAGTGCCAGACGGCGTAGTCTTTGCCAAGATAGATAAAGAGACCGGACTCTTGGCAGTACCTGAATCAAAGCAGACCGTTTTTGAATGCTTCAAGGAAGGAACAGTTCCTACCGAATACACAAAAAAGCCCGGTTCTATCACTGAACCAGGCCAGTTCTTCAAATCCGACATGTAAGAGGCCTGCGGCCTACCATTAGCTATTGGCCATTAGCCGAAGGTAAAGGGAACCTTTCCAGGAGGCTTTCAGCCTACTGTTGGCTTATGGCCAGTAACTGATAGCTGAAAGCTTTCCAAAAACCTTCCTGCCTTTCTTGAGCCTTAAGGCACGAATATTGCTTAATAAATTAAAAAAATAAAAATTAACTTGACAAAGTGTGCCAAAATAGGTACTGTGTTGGCGTGGCAAAAAAAGAGCCTTTATTGCAGGTTTTTTTCTATAAATCTGATGCTGGAAACGAACCCGTTAGGGATTGGCTGCGAGGCTTATCCAAAAAGGATAAAAAGATCATTGGGGAGGACATAAAAACTGTTCAATTTGGTTGGCCAATAGGCATGCCAGTAGTACGAGCACTTGGGAAAAACCTACACGAAACACGATCTGATCTGGAGAACAGAATTGCACGTATCTTGTTTACACTTGATAATAATATAATGGTTCTGTTGCATGGATTCATAAAGAAGGCCAGAAAGACACCCAAAGAAGATTTAGCAATAGCAAGGAAACGAATGTCGAAGCAAAAGAAAACAAAAGGTGGTGATTAAAATGAAAAAACGAAACATAGGCAGCAGCTTTGATGATTTCCTTGAAGAAGAGGATCTTCTAGAAGAAGCCGAAGAAACAGCCGTTAAAAGGGTTGTTGCATTTCAAATTAAACGGGCAATGAAGGTTCAAAAGATCAATAAAGCAACAATGGCAAAAAAGATGAAGACAAGTAGGACTCAAGTTGACAGGTTGTTAAGTCCCAATAATGAATCTGTTACCCTTCAAACCTTAAAAAAAGCTGCTTTTGCTGTAAACAGAAACTTAAGAATTGAGCTAGTTTAAAAATTCGAGTTCCTTATCCCTTCATAATCCTCGATTGTGCGAGTTTGGGGACGCCCCTTACATTTCCACATTTACAGTTTTGGGCTTACGGATCGATGAGATTGTAGCCCTTTTGTTGTACTATTGTCTCTCCTCGCTTTACTGACTGACTCACCCCGGCCAATGAGAGATTCAAGCGCCTTGCTATTTGAGCCATACCAATACCAAGGTCTCTTACCGCCCAATAGCACAACAGGCTTTTTGCCTTAACGCGCAAAAGAATCATTATTTCAAATCTGTAAATGTAAAGGGCGTCCCCGAAGCCCCATTCCAGCTTCAAGCCTTGAGCTTTGAGCTTCCTCACACTACGGTATCCGCACCCTTCGGTTTTCGACCTCTTCCAGGAAGTCCTTGGACGTATAAAGGACCACAAACTTCTCTTCCAATTCCCTGACCAAGTCCTTCAGCTTCTCTTCTGGCAAAGAACTGCTGCGTATGTACACATCCCGGCGGCCCTCCTCAGCTGTCTCACGTGTAGACAGAATGCTAACAATGCGCCCCCCATGTGAGCGGATCACATCAGCCGCCTCCTTGATCGAACCCGGGCGATCCTCCAGACTGAAAGCAAATTGAATGCCGCCAGTATAGACTCCGGCAATATTGATCATGACCTTAAAGATGTCAGTTTGTGTAATAATGCCGATCAGGGCACCCTTGTCGTTTATAACCGGAAGGGATGAGATCTTGTTTTCAAGCATCAGAATAGCAGCAAATTCCACGGTCTCGTCCGGCTTAACATAGACCACGTTTTTGGTCATCAGGTCCTTGATCTTGATGGATGAAAGGAGATAATTCAGCTCATACACGTCCAGGGTCGTTGCCTTGGATGGTGCGGCGTCTTTCAGATCCCTGTCACTGACAATCCCCGCCAGCTGCCCTTTCTTGTTGACCACAGGCAAGCAGCGGATCTTTTTTTCCTTCATGATCATAGACGCCTTCATCATGGATGTATCTTCCTCCACCGTAATGAGATCAGTGGTCATCCACCCCTTTACCAGCATAATGTTTCCTCCATTTGTGTTGGCTTGTTGGTACTATTTGGCTATAACTCTTACCGAACTTAGTCCCCTTCGGTCAGATTCCGCCTGCGGCGGACTGGATGCTGGATACTATATGTATGAATCGAGACCTTTGAAAAAGTACTTTGAACGAACATCATGAACTTTTTGGGGTACCCATCTGGGCCAATTCTGAACTGTTTGAGGCCGTTAGGCCAAGTTTAGCGCAAAGGTTGCGCCTGACGGCTTGAACAGAGGCACTACGTGCCAGGATTTAGCGAGCAAGCCCATAGATGGGTCAAAAAGTTTATGTAAATAAGTGAAAAGGAGTTTTGCAAAGGTCTCGAATTGCTACTATGAACTCTGACCTGAACGCGGCACAAAGTTTTGTGCCTTTGAACCTCCCCGTTTCACGCTTCCCGATCCACCCGGCCCGCTATCATTGCACGGGTCCCTACCCGCTATCATTTCGCGGGCGTGATCCAAGGTTTTCTTTGTGATCTTCACCCCTCCCAGCATACGGGCCAACTCCTTCACCCGGGCCTTGTCATCCAAAAGAGTAATGCCGGTCCGAGTGCGCCCTTTGTAAACGCCTTTTGCAATCTTGAAATGGTGTTTCCCGAACCGGGCAATCTGTGGCAGGTGCGTGATGCAGATAACCTGATGAAAGCGGGCCAGGGACTGAAGCTTCCGGCCTACAACTTCGGCCACCTCACCTCCGATGCCGGCGTCTACCTCATCAAAGATTACGGTCTCCACGGACTCCGTTGTAGCCAGTATTGCCTTCAGAGCAAGTATAATCCGGGAGAGCTCACCCCCTGACGCGATCTGGGCGAGCGGCCTCAAATCCTCACCCACATTTGGGGCAATCAGGAAATCAACACGGTCTATGCCCGTGGCTTCTATACCGTTGTTGTCCAACAAGAGATGAGTATCAGCACTCTCATCAACCGGGCTGGGTCTAAACCTTACTTCAAACCGGGTTCCCGACATTCCAAGCGAACTCAGCTCGTGCTCAACCTTGCCCGAGAATCTTTGTGCAGCTTTTTTCCTCTTCTTGGATAGCTCACGGCACAGCTTGCAGAGTTTCTCATACAACTGATCAAGCTTTTCCTGCACCTCAGTTATTTGCTCAGGCAACGACGATATGCGCTTTAGTTCCTCTTCAGCCTCCCCGGCACGGGCTAGCACCGATTCAAGGGAGCCACCATACTTTCGCTCTAGTCTGTGAAGCAAATCGAGTCGCTGCTCTACAACCTCCAGTCGATCGCTGTCAAAGACAACCTGGTGAAGATAGCCGCGCAGATCGTTTGCAACATCTTCGAGTTGAAAAGAGGCTTCCTGCACCTTTTCTGCCAAAGGGCTCAAGGATGAATCAACACTGCTGAGCCCTTGAAGCTCCTTTGAAATCTCGGTCACATGTTCAACCACAGCCCCATCCGCCCCGTAGAGACGATCTATGCACCTGCCCACGGTCTCGTACAACCGCTCGGCATGTCTCAGGCGCTGCCGTTCCTGCTCAAGCTCTTTGTCTTCGTTCGGAGCAATCTTTGCCTGCTGAATCTCACGACACTGGAATTCAAGGAGCTCCCGGTGCTCGGTTTGCTCGGTCTGCTCACGCTTCAAGGCATTCCATTCCTTGATCAACGGAAGCATCTGTTGGTAGGACTCCGAGACACGACTGCGCAGCTCGATCAGCCCTCCAAATTGGTCAAGGACCAAGAGGTGTTGTTCGGGTTTCAGTAGACCCTGGTGGGCATGCTGGCCGGAGATGCTGGCAAGGTGCTCGTTGATGGTGGAAAGCATCTGCACGGTAGAAAGCCGACCATTGACGTAGATCTTGTGGCGGCCGTTTCTCTGGATAATCCGACGGACCAACAGGCCTTCTGATACGTCAAACCCCTGTGCCTGGGCAGCACTTGCCGCTGGGCTTTCAGGCAGCACCTCAAAGAGTGCCTCCAGTTCAGCCGCCTCTTTGGAGCTACGGATCAGTTCGGGCGAGGCACGGCTTCCCAGGATCAGGTTCACAGCATTTATGATAATCGATTTTCCGGCCCCTGTCTCTCCGGTCAATACGGTGAGATCTTTTTCAAAGCTAATCGAAAGGTCGTCAATGATAGCAAAATTTCTTATGGAGAGTTCCCGAAGCATTATTGGGTTCATTGGGTCATTGGGTTTATTGGGTTTATTGGGTTTTATAACTCAACAAACCCGACAAACTCAACAAACGATGGTTTTAAAAATCTCATTCAGCGCCTGTACCGACTTGGCATCATCTGGTAATTCCACGGTGGGCCGTCCCTCGGTATCGTAGCGCAAGATCAAATCGTCTTCCGGGACACAACCGGCCAGATTCAATCCGGCTTCATCCACGGCATCTTTGACAGCAGGCGGCAGCTCGCCGTTGATTCGATTTATAATCACATAGTCTTTCTTGATATCCAGCTTAAGCTCCCCGGCAAGGTCACGTATCCGCTTGGCTGCCAGTATCCCCCGCTGGGTTGGGTCAGATACTATCAGCAAAATGTCAGCGCGACGGGCTACCAGCCGACTGATATGCTCCATTCCTGCTTCATTGTCCATGACCACAACCCGGTAGTTTCCGCACAGCCTGTCCATATACCGGGAAAGCAGGGTATTGGCATGGCAATAGCAACCAGGGCCTTCAGGACGCCCCATCACGACCAGATCATACCCTTCCCTCTCTATGAGCGCCTCCTCAACCTTATACTCCATATAGATATCCCTGGTCATACCGGTGGGCACTGCGTCCTTGATCCCTTCTCTGGCCTCACCGAGTGTGGTCTCAACTTTAAGTCCAAGGACCTCGTTTAAGTTTGCATTGGGATCTGCATCCACAGCCAAGATTGGCTTGATATCTTTTCCTAGAAGATACCTGATGAGAAGACCTGCAATCGTGGTCTTGCCGGTGCCGCCCTTACCGGCCATGGCAATAAGCATAGTCATGAAATCATCCTTTGACGGGCTGTCGCCCGGAGAGTAGTCACTGACATTTGAAAAAGCTGTCAGGGGATATCTTTTTGAGGTCACTAATAATCGCGTGAGGGGTTACACAACGGCACCATTTGCTAATACCAATAAGGCATTGGGGCCAAAGGGTCTGCCTAGAGCCGAAGCCTTACACCGAATGTATAGCTACTGCGCCTCCCTCTCGCTCCGGATCATTTCCCAGTTCGCCTCAATGTATTTACTCACATCAGGGAAAAAGCGAGTGTCTGTGTGCGGAAGGAAAAGAGCTCCCATATACTTGTCCATGAAGGACTGGTTATCACTCAGCTCAACATTGGTCATCATTCTAGCAATCCGTTCCACCTCCTGCAATATTCCACTCGAAAGGCATACCAATCGTGACCCCAGCAGAGATCCGTTCCCCAGGAAATGAAACTTTTCAACAGCGATGTCCGGAAACAGGCCAATCTGTTTCCCCTTCTCAAGGTTGATGTATCTGCCAAAGGCGCCCGCGATGATCACCCGGTCCAGGTCATCGAATGAGAGTTCCAGGATCTCAAGGAGTGTGAGACATCCGGCAAAAAGTGCTCCTTTGGCACGAATCAGATTTTCAATATCGACTTCTGTAATCACGATATCATGTCCGGTTCCAGAGTCCTCGGCCCATGCCAACACGTATTCGTATCCGAATCGTCCTTCCCTTATGCGGTCCGAAGAAAGGTCGCGCACAAATTTGCCGCTGCGGTCGATCACACATGCACCAAGCAGTTCAGCAAGAACGCTAATCAGGCCGGAGCCAGAAATACCCAGGGGTTTTGATCTGTCCACGGTTATCAACATGGGTTCCAGGGTTAGAGGATTGATATTGAACCCCTCTATCGCCCCTTGGTCGGCCCGCATACCGTGTTTGATGCCACTCCCCTCAAAAGCAGGGCCCATGGAACAGGAAGCGCACGTCAGCCATTCACGGTTTCCTAAAACGATCTCACCATTGGTCCCAATATCCATATAAAGCGTCAGCTCTTCCTTTTGAAACACTCCAGAGCCGAGTATGCCGGAAACAATGTCTCCTCCCACATAACTCGCCACCGAAGGGAAACTATAAAGCCTCACACAGGCAGGCAGGTC
>JAUWXJ010000065.1 GCA_030616425.1 Desulfobacterales bacterium
AAACGGGTCAAGACCTTATGCCGAATATGGTGCCGTCTTGGGATTTGTCAGGCGATATTCAGTGAGCTGACTCAAAAATAGATTCCCCTTGGGGGGCTGTCAGATGCCAAGCTATTTTGGTAACAGACTGTTTGAATGTAAACTATTATATGCTCCCCTTAGTAACTCAGGCCTTCATTGCCATTCATGGTATACACCCCCTCGATCTGGGCACATAGATGAAGGGGAAAAAGGGTTGAGGTTCGGACACCATCATGCTATTTTAATGGCCTAAAAGTGATGATTTCGTAAAAAGTCTTTGATGAGCATATCCTGGTCACTTTCTGAAGGTTCTAAGTTCGCTTCGCTAAATTGCAAAAATTCGGGCTAACGCCCTCAAACTGTTTGCAATTTTTACGCCTCGCTTCACTAAGAACCTTTAGCAAAAAGTGACAAGGATATGCTCATCAAAGACTTTTTACGAAATCATCAAAAGTAGCCATCATGGTAGGATATCTGTCAATCTTCGCCAGCGCATCCCTGTTGACCTCGTCTGAGGGATGGGGCCTTGGAGCGGCGGTTCGCACCACGTGTCTGGAGGGTCACGAGAAGCACTGCTGTCAAAATACGCAATCTGCCGGAAATATGAGGATACACAAGGTTCCCATATGACCAGAACAATTGTCATCACAAGCGGAAAAGAGGGGGTTGGGAAAACAAACGTCAGCGTCAACCTGGCCCTTTGCCTGGCAGCGCTCGGTTCCCGCACATGCCTATTTGACGCGGATTTAGGGTTGGCTAATGTCAACATGCTCTTGGGACTGTATCCGGAGTACAATCTCGAAGATGTGATTCTATACCACCGTGACATAGAAGATGTGATTATAAGAGACTGTCAGGGAATCGATATCATCCCTGGAGGTTCAGGCGTGAAAAGGATGGCCAACCTTGAAGCCGACCAAGCCGAGCACCTAATCCAATCCCTTTCCAAGCTTGATGGATACAATTTTCTACTGTTTGATATTTCAGCGGGTATTTCCAAAAACGCTATCTCTTTTTGCCTCGCTTCCTCGGAAATAATGGTGGTGATTACTCCCGAAGTCGCTTCACTGACCGATTCCTACGCCCTGTTGAAAATGTTGTATCTAAACGGGTTTAAGGGGGCGGTGAATGTTGTGGTAAATCAGTGTGAGAGCGCAGCAATTGCAAGGCACGCTTGTACCAAGTTTAAAGAAACAGCAAGAAAACATATTCACATGAATGTTGTGCCACTTGGCATTATCATTCAGGACCCAAGAGTGGAAAAAGCAGCTAGAGAGCAACAAGCCTTTATGTTGCTTTATCCTGAATCGAGTGCCTCCAAATCCATTAAAAGTATCGCCAAGCGCCTTAGGGAAAACCAGCCCGAGGATCTGAAACCTTCTGGGACGTCATTATTTTGGACAAAGTACCTCAAGCTTGTAAAAAGCCCTTTGAAATTAACTGTCAAGAAAACGGAAAAAAAAGAAATTGTAGACCAATCCTCATGGCAGACTCAGGAGCAAGGCCCGTCTGAAGCGATACAAAAAACCGAGGAAAAGCCCGTACCACAAGCATCGAAGGATATCGCGGAGGCTGGCAAGCTTGAAGATTTGGAGCATGCTCCCTCTCTTTATATTAGTAAACCGATAGATGACCGATTACCCGCTTCTGGAGAGCTTCAACCCAAAAACCGAAGGCATCTATTTGAGCAGATAAAGACCCCTAAGAACTTGCCCACGCTTCCCCATGTTGTCTTAAAATTAATTGAGGCGTGTAACAGGGACGAAAGCACGATTCAGAACATATCCCAAATAGTCAACAAGGATGCCTCGTTAAGTGTCAAGGTTATGAGCCTGGCCAACTATGAGTGTAATGCCCCACATAATAGGATGACTAGTATTGGGGAGGCAGTATTTCTTTTGGGCAGAGATGCCATGAGAACTATTGCCATTGGCGCCGCAGTACATTCGGATTTTGACCAGGCCGAGGATAGCTCCGCGTTTGGGTTGAAGCAGTTCTGGTGGCACTCCCTTGCGTGTGCTACCTTGGCCAAGCTGATTGCCAGAAAGGCCTCATATCCTGCTCCTGAAGAGGCATACTTATCAGGCCTTTTTCATGATATTGGAAAGCTGGTTCTGTGGGTGAATTCTCCAAAGGAATACGCTGAGATTTTGCACCTGTACAGGACTAAACCGGATTTGCTTTTGGAAAGTGAAACGCGGTTAGGGGATACTCACTGCGAGGTGGGGGCCTGGATGATCAATCGATGGAACATGCAATCGTTTGTGGCGGATGCAGTACTCTATCACCATGAACCAGTACATAGAATTTTGGATGCGCTTCCTCTCGTAAAGGTTGTGTTTGTAGCCAACGCCCTATGCTCAGAGGCTGTTGAAGACACTGATGCCAAGTTTGAGTCAGCAGAAAAAGTCTTTGGATTTGCCCGGTCTGAAGTAGAGGAACTTACATCGGTTGCAGAGAAAGAGGTGAAGCAAGCAGCAAAATCACTAGGCATAGAACTTGACCCCCCAGATGCCTCTATCAGATCGGTCTCGGAAAAAGATGCTGAAAAAGAAAAAGATCTCTTCCGGGCAGTCAGAGATATTTCTCTACTTCAAGGTACGCTTCAAAATCTGGTAAAAGCCCACGGTGAAGAGTCTATACTGAAGGTTCTCAAGCAGTCCCTTCAGGTCTTGTTTGATATTCACAGCGTACTCTTTTTCCTGTATGACCAGGAAAAAAATGTCTTGGTTTGCAAGGGTGTAGACAAGGAAAATGACCTAATTAATAACCTGGAAATCCCTTTCAAAAATGGAGAGAGCCTGTTGATTAGATCGCTTCACCAGAAAACTGCTTTGGATTCTTTTAGCCATTCAACAAAAAGCGCACCAACCATTATGGACAAGCAGCTTGTTCGCTTCCTTGGAAAAGACGGAATGCTGTGCCTTCCCATGGTGGCTAACAGGGCCAACATTGGACTAATAGTCCTGGGAATAGATGCCCATCATATTGGTAATTTGCAGGACCAGGTGAAACCCCTGACCATGTTTGCCAATCAGGCGGCCTTGGCTTTAGCTGCTAATCATTTGAGACAAAGTGAAACAAACCAGCTGAAGGATGCTCTTGAGACGATTCGAGAGGTTTTGGACAAAGGATAGCCCTGCGGATTTCTCAGCCTAGCTACTCCTTCTCAAATATAAAGAAGTTTGCTGAAGTTTTATTGCTTCAATAATGTTTACAGTTGTCCCTCTTGGCCGGCTTGTGGGGAGCGGACCGGTCAAAACTTTTTGGACAGGCAAAAAGGGATTCGTGTAACCACACGTCAACCATTAAATGTCATGGCCAGCAAAATGACAAGAGGATCTTTACTGAAAGGAATTTCCCCAGAGGATATAGAAAGGCTCGTCAGAGTCGAGCACCCTGACCCACACAGCATTCTCGGGATGCATCCCTATACCGCCAAAGACAAAAAAGGGGCTGTGGTGCGGGCTTTTCACCCTGAGGCAATCAAGGCAGAGGTGCTTATAGAGGGGAAAGAACCATTCCTTATGGAAAAATGCCATCCGGGTGGCCTTTTTGCTTGCTTTATTTCTGACCTGACTCTCGGCGTCCATTACAGGATTCGTTTCATTTTTGCTGATGGAAACGACTGGGAAAGCAATACCCCTTACCGATTCTTGCCAACCCTAGGAGATATAGACCTCTATCTGGCAGGAGAAGGTACCCATCACCGCCTGTATGAAAGGCTCGGGGCGCACTTGCGTGAAATGGATGGTGTAAAGGGCGTCTCCTTTACGGTGTGGGCGCCGAATGCAAAAAGGGCGAGCGTGGTTGGGAATTTCAATCAATGGGATGGAAGGATTTATCCCATGAGGCAGATGGGATCTTCCGGGATCTGGGAACTCTTTGTACCAGGACTCGGACCGGGCACCCCGTACAAGTATGAAATAAAAACTCTCAACAACGAACTCAGACTCAAGACCGACCCATACGCCTTTGCCATGGAGGTGAGACCAAAGACCGCCTCCGTTGTATGGGACACAGAGGCCTACCAATGGAATGATGATAAATGGATGGCCAGCCGGAGCAAGCGAGACTTACGCCATCAGCCAATGGCTATCTACGAGGTCCACTTGGGGTCTTGGATGCGTGTAGCTGAAGAGGAAAACAGGTGGCTCACGTATCGTGAGATTGCCCCCAGACTTATTGAACATGTCAAGCAGTTCGGGTTTACGCATGTGGAGCTTATGCCTGTTGCCGAGCATCCTTTCGACGGGTCCTGGGGTTATCAGGTGGCAGGCTACTACGCGCCCACCAGCCGTTTTGGGAACCCTGATGACTTCAAATATTTCGTCGACATGTGCCACCAGCATGGCATCGGGGTCATTCTCGACTGGGTACCTGCCCATTTTCCGAAAGACGATTACAGCCTCAGGCTCTTCGACGGCACCGCCCTTTACGAACACCTTGATCCGGTTCAGGGCGAACATGCAGAGTGGGGGACCCTCATCTTTAACCTTGGCAGAAATGAGGTTTGTAATTTTCTTATCGCCAATGCCCTCTTCTGGTTGGATAAATATCATATTGATGGCCTCAGGGTCGATGCAGTCGCCTCCATGCTCTATCTCGATTATGGCAAGCAGGATGGGGAGTGGATTCCGAATCAATACGGAGGCAATGAAAACCTGGAGGCTATCGAATTTTTCAGAAAGCTAAACGAGGCGGTCTACGGGCTGTTTCCCGGGTGCTTTACGGTGGCCGAAGAATCGACCGCTTGGTCAGGAGTAACCTCACCGGCCCACTTGGGGGGCCTTGGTTTTGGCTTTAAATGGGATATGGGATGGATGCACGATACCTTGCTGTACTTTAGCAAGGATCCTGTCCATCGAAAATACCATCTCAACAATCTGACTTTTTCCATGATGTATGCTTATAGCGAAAACTTTGTCTTGCCCTTTTCCCACGACGAGGTGGTTTACGGCAAGGGGTCTCTTCTCAGAAAGATGCCAGGTGATGAATGGCAAAAACGTGCAAATCTGAAACTGCTGCTGGGGTACATGTATACACACCCAGGGAAAAAACTCCTCTTTATGGGAACCGAGTTGGCCTCTTGGGACGAGTGGTACCATGAAAGGGGGCTTGATTGGCACTTACGATCAGACCCGACGTGTCAAGCCTTTCAGCGGTTTATGATGGACCTCGGCAAATTGTACCTGGAGCATCCAGCCCTGTGGGAGCTGGACCCATCCCCTGAAGGCTTTTCATGGATTGATTGCAATGACTCCGAGGCCAGTGTAATTTCTTACATCCGTCACGGGAGGGAAAAACACCTGGTCTGTGTTTTCAACCTCACCCCGGTTCCCAGACATAACTACAGAATCGGTGTGCCGGAAAAGGGAAGTTACCGTGAACAGATTAACAGCGACTCAATTTACTATGGAGGAAGTGACCTCGGCAATGAGGGATATGTTGAGGTAGAAGAAATCCCGTGTCACGGTTTATCGCAG
Source organism: Desulfobacterales bacterium (assembly GCA_030616425.1). GTDB lineage: Bacteria > Desulfobacterota > Desulfobacteria > Desulfobacterales. Next base: position 5,508 of record JAUWXJ010000065.1, read on the forward strand.
TCGATTTCCCTGACCTTGCCACCTCTGGCTTGCTTGATCCTGGAACCAGCAGGTATCGCAAACTGTGAATCGTAAGTTGAACATCGATTTCTAAAAGAAGCAAGATGTGATCCCTATCTTGACTGTTTTGTGAGTGGCCCTGTAAGAGAGGTGATCGGCAGTTCTAAAATGTTTCAGAGGAAAAGGGGTCGCCCATTAAAGGGCTTGTCAAGAGAAAAAACACCCCTCCTTGCGGAAAAAATGCCCCCATTTTTTCCGTTGGTACCAACGCCTGCACCAGTACGATGTCATTTTCGCCTGCCCGCCCTGTTGAGAGCCTCTAGGTCGTGCGATCCGCACCCGTTTCTTCTGTCTCGTTGGTTGTAGGTCAGCCTGCCTACGCACGTCCACGCGCAGACGCTGATCCGCACCAGTCACCCATCAGGATCAAGACCTTTGTACTTTATGCACAATGCCTAAAGCACGGCCCCTGGTCCGTTCGCCGGACCCCAGAAAATCGTCGGTACCATGCCGTGTCCAATTGGATGTATCACAGATCTTATGGTTTCTAGCCAACCCCTCGTCGAGAGCCTCAGAGCCGTTCGGCTTTGTGGCTCACGACATAGGCGAATCAGGAGGAAAAATGACTGCCGCCCAAAGCAGCGTATCTTATGTGGGTACAGCAGGTACCAATCACATCTTGTTGATAGAATCTTTGTGCCCTTGGACAGAATCTCACAGTAAAATGTGCTGCTTCTACATATGCCCACGATAGGTACTTGTTGCCATTCTTTCTGTTATTTTCGTCCTTTTTCTTGCCATTGGAAAGCCTCTCACTTTTTACGCAGCGACAATAGGAAGAGTAGTTTCCAACCTTAGGAAAACGCTTTATGTCTCCTACTTCCAACATGATCGTTAATTCCAATATATTTCCAATCCCCGTAATGGTCAGCAATGGCTGGAATTCTTTACGTAGCTTAACCTGAGACATTACCTGTTTCTCTATGTTTTTGATTATCTCTGCGAAATAACTAATGACTAGTATATTGCTCTTAGCAGCAAACACCAAGCTGGATGAGTCAAATAAGTCGTTGGCATCTGCTTCCATGAGATTCTTAATGGCGTTGACTGACATCCGACTCCCAAGATTTCTGGCTATCATACTTTTAAGGCTTAAAATATGAGCCGTCCTGTGCTTGACAAATAAAAGCCTTCTACGCAGTAAATCCCTTAATGGGCGCTGTTCCTTCGGATAGATATATCCCTCTCGGGCAATATGTTCAAACGTCGCATATGGGCCAACCAAAACGAGTCCCAGTCGTCATCGGTATGTTTCAGTCCCTCATATTGCTTTATCGCCGACGGGTTGGCCAAATGCACTTTGTATCCATGTTCCTGCAACCCATCTACCAACCAATACCAGTTGAATGTCGATTCGACAACCACTCCCACAAGGTCCTTCTTAAACGGGGCCAACGCTGACAAAATCGTATTCAGGTCGTTCGGCAATCTCTTTTTGTACAACCTTCGGTCTTGCCCATCGATAACACCAATGTAATTATTGCTTGAATGTAAATCGATTCCAGCGTATATTTGCATCTGACACCTCCTGTTGTTTAGGTTAGCTTAATTCTTTCCATCGCTTACCATATTTGCGGTGGAAAAGGAGGTGTCATTTCCTTAGCCTATTGAGCTGGAGCCAGCCGTCAACCATTGCTCTTTTACAACTCGTCAGGCCGTAGTGATCTGCCTTGGGCGGATCACGCTTGACGAGTATACCCTGTGCACCAACAAGGCAGACTACTCGGCAATCATTCTGCCCGGCTCAATCCTTAGCCCTTTATATGATTATCACATCTTAAATATTAAATATTCGGCAAGCAAGACCAAGCGGCAAACACATAATGTCTAGGCGCCCCTGTTTTAAGCCTTGATAACCTTTAGAACCTACCGGCGTTCCCTGTTTTCCATCGAGGTTCCGATCTCAATTGGGGGTCAACAGGCACTACACTATGCATTCTACTGATGACAGACGTTTTCTGGCCAACGAAACGGACGATCCTCTCCATGAGGCCTTTGATCGTAAGATGACCGTCCATGCCATGCCTAGAGGCGAATCAATCTCGCCTGAGGAATTGCCTGGGCTATGGGCAGATGTAATCTCTGCTGAAGACGGCCTCCAGATACGTACTATCTATATCCACATCCCTTTTTGTGAGGGCCATTGTGTTTTCTGTGGCTTCTATGAAAACGCTTATCGTTCGAATCTGGCCAAGCAATATGTAAAGGCCCTTGTTCGGGAGATGGAACTTACGGCCGGGGCCCCTTTTATCAATGCGCGTCCTTTCCACGCCGTCTACTTTGGTGGCGGCACACCCACAGCCCTTGGGGCCGAATCACTTACCAGGCTGGTCTCTACCGTGAAGAACCTTTTTCCCCTTTCTAATGATTGTGAAATCACCCTTGAGGGGCGGAGCTACAATTTTACCAAAGAAAAGATCGAGGCTGCTTTAAGTGCCGGCATAAATCGCTTATCTTTGGGAGTCCAGACTTTTGATACTGGGATCAGAAAATCTCTGGGCCGAAGAGAACCACGGGAAAAGGTAATTGAAACCCTGACTTATCTTCGGGATCTGGGAAAGGCAGCCGCCATTATCGATCTGATCTATGGTTTGCCAGGCCAGTCACTTGAGGTCTGGGAAGACGATATCAAGACCTTTCTTTCCCTTAAGCTTGATGGCTGTGATCTTTACCAGCTAAATGTCTTCAGGGGGGGGCCGTTAGAGAAGTCGGTTGCTAAAGGTTCCCTGCCCAGACCGGCTACGTTAAAGGAACAGGCAGACTACTATGTTCGCGGCGTAGAGCTTATGGAGGCAGCCCACTACCGCCGCCTCTCCATTACCCACTGGGCGCGGATTAGCAGGGAAAGAAATCTGTACAATCTCTTTTCCCGGGGCCGGAGTGAGTGTGTGCCCCTTGGCTCTGGGGCTGGCGGCTGGCTCACAAACTATTTTTTCTTTGTGGAAGGCGACCTTAAAGATTATTTGAGTGCGATCGAGGCAGGGAGAAAGCCCCTTTCCTTTGGTGTGAGACGCCCCCAAAGGGATTTTCTGTTTAGAGACATTTCCTACCAGATCGAACTCGGCTATTGTGACCTGGAGGAACTCTCTAAGCGTTATGATCTTGATCTTTTGACTTTCTTGAAGCCAATAATTTCTCAGTGGGAAAAAATAGACTTGATCAAACTCACAGATGGGTGCTTTTACCTTACCAGGCCCGGGGAATTCTGGGCAGTCAATCTAGCCCAGATCCTCATAGATCGCCTCCAAAAAGAGCAATAGGAAAGGGGGAAGAGGGAATGTTGAGATCTGCTCTTTCTGCGATTGCTATCTACCAAGCTTCTTTACATTAGAACTGTTCAACAAATTCAACAAAGTTCCAAGGCCGCGTGTTTGGATAAGGCGAATTCCTTCTACCAGGTCCTTCCTCTTCACCCTGCGGGCATTAAGCTCCAGCACCTTAATGACGGAGGGGTTAAGAAAAGGCTTCATTTCTTCATAATCTATCTCACCTTGCCCGGGGGCAAGGTGGTCTTTGAGCCCCCTCACATCGTGTAGGTGTACGCCTATGATTTCTTCGGAATAAGCCTTCAAGAGGTCATTGTGACCAAGGAAGCCCAGGTTTTCCTGGACCCTGGCATGGCCCACATCGTGCCAGTAGCGAAGTTGTCCACCTCGGAATGTCTTAAGTATAAGACCTATTTCTTCAAAATTGGGAATTTCGTGAAAGTGATACCGGTTTTCGATACCCAGGAAAACCCCCTTCTTTTCGGCCGCTCTGTTCAGCTCTTCCAGGCTGAGAAGGACCGCATCCATGTTTTTCCGGCCTGTGGCTTGCCTGGTGCGCCTCTGTTCATCAACGATAGATAGTGCTTCCTTCTCATACTCTTTGCCGCTGTTGTACAGCCTTGAAAGGTCATCCGCTCGACTCGGCATGTCCGCTCGACCCAGGTGAAGAACCACTGCCTTGGCCTGCAAATCGTGGGCATGCTCGATGGTCTGAATGGTGTATTTGACTGCTCTTGAATGTTCCTCAGGGTCTGTGCTGGACAGGAGATAGCGGTCTCCGCTTGCTGCTTCAGGACCCAGACCCTCCGGCAGTGGGAAGAAGTTGTGTATGCTGAGAACAGGCAGGGTGCTTTTCAATCGCGGTTTCATCTCCTGGTACATGCTTTGGGTAATCCGATATTCCAGCTCTACCCCTTCCAGGCCCAATTGCAGGATTTCGTCTATAATACGATCGGCCCGGTCGATTTTGTTGTGCCACCAGCATGTGGAGATACCCAGCATGTCTTTCCTTTTAATTGAGCCCCATACCGACTACCAGACCTATTGCAATGCCCAGCCCGACAAATATGGCACCGATCACAATGCCGACAGCAACGTTGCCCCCTGCCAGCTCTTTGGAAGTGTCGAAAGGGGTCATCTTGTCGAATAACCTGTAGCCTAAGACCATAAATAGTAGTGCCAGCAAAGCCCCACCAAGGGCATAAGCAAAATTCAGTAAAGTTATGGTGAACTCCATTACCTCAGGACTTCCTTAATCTTGTTAATCTTGTCTATATAGGTAATTGTTTCTTTGCTGCGCTTGCCGGTAACGCTTGGCAGGGTAGAGACCACAGACTGCCAGAGGTTGGGGTTGAGCCCTTTTCCGCGGGCACGCCTTTGAGCTTTTATAATGTTCATTTTCCCTGCATTGAAGGATCCATACATGAAGGCCAGGCGATCTTCAAAAGGACGCTCTGCTTTCCATGTCTTCCATAAGAGTCGGTCATAGTAGATCCCCGCCGCCACGTTCCAACGGGGATGAGTCCCGCTGCCTTTAATGTAAGACCATTTTCTTGTAATCTCTTTGAATGTTGCAGGCATGATCTGCATCAGACCGACTGCACCAACCCTTGACCTGGCCTCTGGCTTAAGGCTGGATTCCGCTATGGCTTGTGCTTTGAAATAGCGCCAATCAAAGGCGGGACCAAAAAATCTTTTTGAATATTTGATAAAATGCGGGTCAAATTCCCTAACTCTGTTAAAGCGCTCAAAGGCTTCGACATGAGAAGGCGTCATGAGCATAGCTATCAATAATACTGCAATGTTCTGAGAAAACCCCATAATCCTCACTATATTTCGAGTGAAGCCTCCCCACCCTGAAGAACGGGGGTTCTGCCTCACGGCAGCACTTCGTGCGCGGGGAGCGAGCCTGTCAACTTCTGTGTTCAGGATTCCAATTGCAAACGTGGCGAACCAATCTGCATATTCCCATCGCTTGTTCTTTTTACCTATAAAATCGAGTCGTGTCAAACTGACTTCTTTTTCGATCGGCTGGTGCCAGGGAATTTTTGGGGACATCCTGGAAGGGGTGTGGAAATTTTGGGGAACGTTCTTCAGTTTTAAAGTTAAGGTTGCTCAACCAGCAAACAGAAGGAATGAACTTTAAATGTAAAGTACGTCCCCTAGATTGGT
>JAUWXJ010000154.1 GCA_030616425.1 Desulfobacterales bacterium
GAACAACTCGGCAAATATCATATCGTTGCTGGACTTCACCATGTGTGCGTTTGTCAGAGGCGCTCGATAAACCCATGAAACCCCTTACCGCCTTGGCTTTATCACATTCTTGCCGCGTTGTTTATGCAACATTAGGGTTTAGGCAACAGCCTGTTATAGGCAAACCTTGCTACTGGGCATCATTTATTGAGACTTCGTGGATCATTTTGTCTTCTGATCCAAAGTGCTCGCATAGCGTCCCGAAGACCTGAGAACCGTGCTTGATGAAGTAACAACTTTCAAAAACCGTGGGGTCCACCATCCCCTCGGATGTCAGGTGGTTGAGCCAGTTCTGAAGAGGCTTATAGAATTCTCCTACAAATATTTGCGGCTTGTAGTGTCCAATGCCAAGCTTCTTCTTCACAAAAGTGATAGCATTTTCAAGGTTGGTCCCCACCCCGCCTTTGAAATAGATGTCTGCCTCGGTGGTTTTAGACAATATCTCCTGTCTTTCCAGCAAGTCATTTCGGGCCAGATAGGCTGCGAAATCGACATGCGGGTAAATGTCCACCCCCGGAATCTTCCAGTAAACGGCCCCGGAGAGCATGCCCAGAGAAGCCGTGGTTTCAGATACAAATGACATGGCACTTACGGCACTGCCCCCTGTGAGGATGCCACATATGCCGCCGTGGAACTCCTTGAAGGACTTGATACTGTCTACGATCTCTTCTTGGGTCTCTGCATCTACATTACCTGCTGTTCCGTAAATCGCAGCGAGCTTCCTTGAGCTAAAGGCTTCGTTAAAAGAGGGTATGACCGAAGGCCTCATAAAGAAGTGCTTGTACAAGACCAGGTCCCCCTGCAAGGGGTTCTTCCAGTAAATATCCGCGCCCATATCCTGAAGGGTATTCATAAAGACAAGGTCCTCTGATCTGAAAAAATACTCCTCTTGAGGGGCCCTTCTGAATGTCAGGTCCTTGATGAGGCCCAGGTCAGTGGCCACAATGAGGTAAGACGCAAGGAGTCGGTTAGGAAAATCCAAGAGTATGAGAGATGTGTCAGGCCGCAGCTCACGGATCAGCTGATCGTATTTTTTGTCTAGCTTGATGAACCTTTCCCCTTTAGCTGCGCTAATAGCTACAATGGTGTTTTCATCCACAGCCCGCTCTTTGTAAAGTCTGTCCAAAAGCGAAGACTCAAGGTCTATATAGAACTGTTTTTTTGCAGTGCGTTGCGGAACAGCTTGTTTATAGACTTCAAAATGAACCGTCTCCTTGATGATATCTTTTTCTCCTCCCATCAGCTCGAGATATATAATCCCATTGGTGTGTCTACTTGCCACCCTGGCGTCGGTGTGTTCCGGATCGAGAATATAAATCTCATTTTGCTGTGTGAAAAGGCTGGTATGAGATATTACTCCGCTCCCAGCCGGCACGACCACCTGGTCCACTTTTTGCTCGGGCTGAGCAAAATAGAGATCTTCGCGTGGGATCCTTTTCAGCACGGCAGCCCTCAGATAATCGGGCGTCAAGACTTTGGGGTTGGGAAGGTGGACATAGGGCATGACCGGTACAGCTAGGATGCCTTCCTCCAGCACCTTGGTTCCTTTAGGAACAATGATGGTACGGTTTGAAATGAGATTGATCAATTCCTCGGCAAAGTATTTGAGTTCAGGGTTTCTCAAATAAATCTTGCCTACTTCAAGGCCGGGTATCATCAACTGGTCAATGGTAAGGCCTGCTGAATATTCGGGAATATAGAACCAGAACCTGGCTTCATACGAGATCTTGTTCCCTTTCAGTTCAAAAGTCCCCAGCTTCTCCTGATTGATGCCAAGTCTCGCCTTTGTGCTGTGCAGGTCTGTTGTCAGCCAGTCTTGGTTGCGCAGGAAATACTGTGCCTGCTCATCATCAAGGTGTGCTGAAACCAGGGCAACAACCGCACTGGTGTTTGCACGGATGATCTTTTCAATCTTGCAGTCAGGGCTTTCGTTCAGGGACACAGGCAAACCTCCAATTTATTACCCATCGCCTATCGCCCATAGCCTATGGCCTATTATGGGCACTACCTAAGGCCTCAAAAAGCATCCTGTAAAAAAGGCCTGGTTGGTCATCCATCATAAAATGACCGCTTTCAGGGACAATAAAGTACGGGATATTGTTTGCATCCAGAAAGCTGCTGATAGACCGATTCATGGACCTCTCGCCAAATACGTACCACTTTCTTACAGGCAAAGCCAAAAATCTTTCCTTTAGATTACCCTGGCAACTATCTTTGGCCAGGGATACTGAGCTCAAGTGAAGGGCTCGGGGATGGACCCTCAAGATATTCTGATAATAATTCTTAAGACCTGGAGATGGGTTTTCTTGTGTGGTCTTTCTTAGGGTGCTTTTGAATTCCTCAAAGCCTTTGCTTTCAAACTCCTCCCAACTTGTGGAGGCGATCTTGCCGCTAAAGATGCAATTTTCTGAGCCAAGGTTCCCTTCAAGGTTAAAAAAAGCCCTGACCTGTCTGCCAAGTGCCTCAGCCAGGTAAAGACAAATCACCCCTCCCATGCTGTGTCCTACCAGGATTATGCGGGCAAGCGCAAGGCCCCTGATCCATTTCAGAACAAGCTCGGCCTGGTCGTTCATGCTGTATGAAAAGTCATCCGGCCGGCTGCTTTCGCCACAACCGGGAAGGTCCACGGCGGCCAAGGTATAGCCGCGGAAGGCCTCCATATCAAAGCACCGGTCAAAGGAGTTCTTTGAAGCCCCTAGGCCGTGGACAAATACAAAACTTTCAGGCCCATCCTGCTTCAGTCGGTAGGCAAGTCTATGTTTGCCGAGTGTTGAGAAAAACATCTATGTGGCGATCAGCTTTAACTGAGCGGGCGTTAAATACCACTGCAGGCGGCCTGAGTGTGTGGGCAGATCCTCCACATCAATGCGACAGCATCCACCCATTTCAAACTGCACTGCGGCCTTGGAGCCCTCTGTGAGCAAGAAGGAGGCTACTTCAGCCACAGACGGAAGATGCCCGGCAATCAGCACGCGCTCGGCTCCTGAAAGTTCTGACAGGGCCTGAACTGTCTCATCAGGCGGGGTCATGGCCTTGACGTTTGTTGTTTCAATGATTTTTTCAACTGGAAACCCCACCTCTTCAGCCACGATGGCAGCTGTCTCCTTGGATCGTTTCTTGGGGCTGGACAAAATCACATCAAAGGTAATCCCCATCTTTTTGAGGGCCTGACCACTTGCATGAATCCTCTCTTTGCCTTCGGGGCTGAGACCCTCCTCAGGGTCCTGCTCCTTGGGCAGAGCCGGGCCGTGTTGCATGAGATAGATCTCCATGTGATCACCTCCTGGCTTGGGTTGTCAGCGCTCAGCGATTCGAGACCTTTGCGAGCAGATAACGAGACTCCATATCAAAAGGCGCCCTGGGCGTCAACAGACACGCATTTAGCACAATCTTATTAGAACTAGTTTCAACCCCCTTTTCCTCGTTTGGTTTGACCTACCAGCCTCCACTTTACCTATCAACCAAAAAACCCCGCTCTCATTTTGAGAAACGGGGGTTCCCCTGGGATCAATTCATACCTTACGCTCAGTTAGGGCAAAAGAGGCATAAGCCTTTGTGTTTTGTGAAAAAGATCCGGATATTGTATCTATTTTTGTTCGACTGTTTTTTCTTTTTCTGGTTTGGGAGGCCTTGGCCAGACCTTATAAAGTTTAAGTTTAATTTTTTTGTCTTCAAAAGACGCTGATAATTTTTCTAAGCCCTGTTCAAGATGTTTGACTTTCTTGCCAAGCTGGTCTGGAGCAACTTTTAGCTCGTAATTGTTGTTGACCTCGATAAAATCATCAATAGCTGAGATTTTGTCTTTGAGATCTTGAACCAAAGGGAACGACCTAACAGGTGGGAGGGTGAGCTTAATCCGATATTCTGAATCCGCTTCTTTTACAGAAAGGCTTATCGGCCAGGCAACCGGATTTAAAGATAATTCTTGTTTAACCCTCTTTTCATAGTCAGGGCTGCCAAGCTCTTTAAGTTCCGTCTTAATTATTTGAACAACTGATTCAAGTGGCTGCCTTGCATTAACATATTCAGATCTGTTTGCAATCTCTGAAAGGAGTCTGGTTAACTCATTAAGTTGTAGCTCAAGCTCTTCTTTGTATCCTGGATAAAACACTGAACAAACTTCTGCTTTGTCTTCTAAATCAGGCATCGCTTCGGCAAAAACTCTTTCGATAATGGCGTTAGCTTTGTTCAGGTAGCCTTTAGTAATTTGTTTTTGTTTGTCTCTATATCCAGCTTCCATCTCGGCGGCCTTATTCAAATAACTTGCAAATCGTCCAGAGGATCTAGTAAACATTTCCTCGATTTCTGCTAGACTTATCTTGTTACCAGTTAGAATTAACTTTTGATTGTTAAGATATCTCAAAACATATTCTTGGTGTCTTTTCAAAAATCCATCATGTTGAGGACTTACTCCACTCAATTGTTGTAGCCATTGGGTCTCGGCTTCTTTAAGCTTCTTATCCGTGCTTGCAGTTGTTTTATCCGTTTGTTGCTTATCTCCCATTCTTCCTTTTGTGGCGTGGTTCCTGATGAAAAATTCTACGTGAGATGTCTGGTCGGGTGTCAGCTTCCCAAATTGAACACCACATCGCCTCATTTTTTTGAAGATACCAGCAGTATCTAATTCGAAATCCGAAATCGTCTTAATCGGCACCTTATCCAAACAGAAACTATTATCGGCCAATATAGCTAATTGAGACGCGCGGTTTCCCTGCGCTTCGTTACCATCATAACGAAACGCCAGTCCGCCCCTGCTGATATCTATAATTTGACCTAGTTTGTTAGCGTCAGGCCTGAGCACAGCAAACGAAGGGCTCTTAACCTGAAATCGATTATGTTTTCTTCGCTCGACTATTTTTTTTCTGTCAGCCATGACACAAAGCCTGCTTGAGAACTTACTCGATGTGAACTGCCTTTGATTGGGGTCAAACGGCGGCAATCAGGGGTCTAATCAACTGGTTTCGTTACAAAAAGCGCACAGAGCCAGGCAGATAAAGTAATAAATACCAAGCAAATATCGGCATGTCAAGGATTTTGAACCGCAAAAGCGAGCGCATTCCCCGTCCTGATTTATCGGGACAGGGGTCTTCAAAAGTTACGTCCTTCATTCACCGATAATCTTCACCAGCACCCTCTTTTTCCTTCGACCATCAAACTCGCCGTAGAAGATCTGTTCCCAAGTACCGAAATCGAGCCTTCCGTCCGTGACCGCAACGACTACCTCCCGGCCCATGATCTGGCGCTTCATGTGGGCATCTGCATTGTCCTCGCCGACATTGTGACGATACTGGGAGACCGGTTCATGAGGGGCAAGTTTTTCGAGCCACACATCATAGTCGTGGTGAAGCCCTGGTTCGTCGTCGTTTATAAATACGGAAGCTGTTATATGCATGGCATTCACAAGCACAAGCCCATCCTTTACACCACTTTCTCTGAGGCATTCTTCAACCTGGGGGGTAATATTGATCAAGGCTCGACGGCTTGGTACCTTAAACCATAACTCTTTTCTAT
>JAUWXJ010000223.1 GCA_030616425.1 Desulfobacterales bacterium
TTTAGCTTCCTTTTAATCAAGAAATGAGTTGATGAATTCCAGTGCATACTGTGTGTCGATGCGGTTCGAATATCCAATGCCCGGGCGCATGATGTTAGCCCCATACGAGATTACCGCGAGGATCGTGTTGGTGTTACCCAAAAGATTTGGGCCACCAGAGTCACCAAAGCAGAACCCTGCATCCTCCCCGGGGAAGGAGCAGAATATTAGTTGCAACCGGAGACGCACTTGGCATTGCCGTCGAACTCCATGGTCCTACCGCTCAACGGAAGATGAACGGGTATGCCCATTACGAGTTTCATGAACTTCTCCGTCTTGCTTCCTGGCTTGACTTTGCCTCCTTTAGTGGACTCCTCATTGGCGTGTGTTGGGACAACCGCTTTTGGCTTGATCAATTCATTGACCGCCCAGGCAGCCTCCTCTGGTCCCATCGTATATATATCGCCGATAGTAATGATCGCCAGTTCAGCCTTGTAATAGCGACGTACAATAGTCTCCATGTCGGCCGTGTGACCAGTATCTGCAGAGAGATAAACAACGAGACCATTGGTGAAGGTGAGGATATAGCCGTTATCGGGGCCGACATATGCCGTAAGACCGTCAGGTTTCATCGCATCGGCCATGGTGTTATTGAGGAAAGCGGGAGAAAGGCCGTTACTGTGGATTGCCTGAATTATGGCTATTTTCACGCCCCCAACGGTCCTCTTTCCACCGAAACGCAAAACAGCGACCTGCTTCTTCGTCCCGCCGGCTGCAACGACCTTCTTTATCATGAATGCGTGCATCTGTCCGCCGACAACGACCTTGGATTTCTTTTTGGCGGCGATCTCAGCCGTATTGGAATTCGGCATGATGGATACCGATGTGTCAGGTCTAGCACAGGTTCCGGCATTGAGTGCAGGCGGAATTTGATCCCCGAGGTGATCTGAATGGACGCTGCTCAGCAGGACCACATCCACCTTCCCCAACCTTGGATCGGATGGCCCCAGAACAGAACGCCCAGCATCAAAAAGGATCGTCGTCCCATTGGGATCTTCAAAAAGAAAGGCCCGGTCTCTGCGGCAGAATTCGCCGTCATGTGTGCCCAAGGCGGTAATTTTTACATTGCCCGCCCAGGCCGGTTCCGTAGTCAGGCCTAAAAAGCTCACCACCGCGATTGCCAATAAAAACATTGATTTTTTCATGATGCTCCTCCTTTGCTTGTATTGTGTGATAGAGAGGGGAGTATAGAGAAATTTGCCTTGTGGTTCAAGGGAAAAAGCGCCACAAGATATTTCGGCCTTGAGGGGAAAAGATGGAGCTGACAGCCCTAATAGTCCACGAGAAGCTCTGGCATTTGAGGATCATGTCAAAAACTGCCACATATGAGCTTGGTTCTTTTTGCGGAAGGCTTTCTAAGTTGCCATTATACTGAAATCTAGAGAAATTTCAGTATACATGCTCTAGTCATAACCTTATCAGATTTTGGTGGCTAAGGTCAAATCAGGTGGAAAATGTGCAGGTACTTCAATACCATCGTCTTTATTCCTATTTAGAATCATGCTTTTACATAAAAACCCTTCCCTTCAGTTTTGATTTTATCTTGCTTGCTCAACCTGTAAAGAATAGTCCGTATGTTACTATCCTTTAACCCTGTCTTCTTTATTAAGGTGGCCTTGTCAATGCCCTTTCTGCTCCTCTTAATAATGGCTAAGACAGTTTCACTTGCGGACAGCTTTATTGGCTTTTTGGCAATTGTTTTCTTTACGGCTTTGGCCTTAGGCTTCTTTGCTGCTTGTGCTTTGTCAAGCTTTTCAAGCTGCTTTACCATTTTGTCTGTCTTTTGAGTTAGGTTTTTAAGATCCTTTGCTACAGCCTTCAGGTCTTTTTTCATTTGCTTCATCGGCTTACTCCTTTGGTTTTTTATTTATGGGTATCCACCCTCTCTTTCAGCTTTGAGATGTCAATGCCCTTTCTGTGTCTCTTGATGACCTTGAGAACTGTTACGCCTTTCGTTACCCACTCTCACATTGACCATATTGGTCGGATTCCATTACTTGTCCGATTGGAAAGCACAAAAGATCTGGTGGCTCGATGTGATCCAATTATTGGGAGGCAGAGACTGTGATCCAGGCTGAGCTAGTCTTCTACCTCCCTTTTAAGACATCATATAACCGTTCTACGTTCATCCGCTGCACCTCTGGACCCCTCGCCGCAAGGCCTATATCCATTGGATAGCGATCGAGAAAGGATATTTTAGCCTGTGCCTCCTCCTTAGAGAGCCCTTGCCTTATTGCTTCCCTTACAGCCTCAGTCCACTCCTCAATAAAGGATGCTTGCTCCTTAAGATAGCTTTTGTCACAAACCCCACCATGGCCGGGAACGATCAAATCAACATCCAAATCTTCAATCCTCTTAAGCGACCGAAGCCACTCGTCGGGGTATGATTGGTGGAGGAAGGTCTGAACCTTATGGAACACATTGTCGCCGGTGAATACCACTCTCTCTTCGGGGATATAGACTGCGATTTGGCTGGCGGTATGCCCTGGGAGGTGAATCAACTCAAAACTATGGTGCCCTAAGTACAAAAAGAGACGTTCGGAGAAGGTGATAGAAGGTGCTTTCAAAAAATATCCTTCCATTAATGGCAGCTCTTCAGGGTCGATGGCTTTTATGCGATCCATGATCATGTTTACGGAAAGGGAACAAAAGGCCTCCCTGGTGCCTTGATGGGCAACAACTGTCTCTGGAAAGAAGAAGTTTCCCGTGATGTGGTCGGGGTGGGGCTCGGTATTGATCAGATAGCGTATCTCCCCCTTGCCCTTCATCTCATCTCGCCACTTCAGGGTATCCGAGGGTCTTTGCGGTGAATCGATCATAACAATGCCTTCCTCTGTGATTACAAAGCCCGGGTTGCAGCCCCTGAGGCCCGTGTCCACATATACATTATCGGTAACCTGCTTCATTTTTCCTCCCTAAATCTGAAAGCTAAAAGTAAACTAGTACACGATTTCACTAAAATACTTACATATATCAAAATTCAAATGTCAAAGCTCAAATGTCAAACCCGCCCG
>JAUWXJ010000109.1 GCA_030616425.1 Desulfobacterales bacterium
TTTCCCCTTGAACAAGACCTGGCCCCCTGCGATCTTACCCGGAGGCTGGGGGATAAGGCCGAGTGTGGTCAGGGCTGACACGGTTTTTCCGCAACCTGATTCGCCCACAAGACAGACTGTCTCCCCCTTGTGGATGTCATAACTTACGCCGTCCACTGCGCGGGCAACCCCTTGGTTAACCTGGAAATAGACCTTCAGGTCCTGAACCGAAAGGAGCATATGGTTGTTATTATTCATTACCAATATTAGGAGTAACTAATTATGCGGTTCACATACCCCAATTGGGGCGAAGCCCCTAGTTCCTTTCCCTGAGTTTGGGATTCAATATATCGCGCAGCCCCTCACCAAACAGGTTGAAGGAAAGGACCACGATCAAGATCGCAAACCCTGGAGCGAACGTCAGCCATGGCGCGTCGAAAATAAAGCGTTTGCCGTCAGAAAGGATACCCCCCCAGGTAGCATGGGGCGGAGGGACACCAAAGCCAAGAAAACTCAAGCCTGCTTCGGTCAAAATGGCAGTGGCAATACCAATGGTGGCTGAAACCAGCACCGGGGCCATAGCATTTGGAATCATGTGACGAAATATAATCCTCCAATGGTTCACGCCAAGGGCCCGGGCAGCTGTTACAAAATCCTGCTCCCGCAACGAGAGGAATTCGGCCCGAACAAAACGTGTGGTTCCCATCCAGCTAGTCAATCCAATGACGATCATTATGTTATACATACTTGCTGGAAGGAGCGCCACCACAGTGAGTATAAGGAAAAAGCTCGGGAAGCAGAGCATGATATCTACAAATCGCATGATCAGGGTGTCTGCGGAAATAGCGTCTTTGTAAAGCACCCCCATCCATTTTGGTATGGGTCGTTTACCCCATATCCTCTTCGACCAAACCGAAAAAAGAATATACACATGTCCTAGAACAAGAAGCACGACCCCAGGGGTTCTAGCTCCAAAGACCAGCAATCCACCACCCAAAAGCAACACAACAGTGGCAAGGACTTGATCCACCCTGACATTGCTTTGTCCAAAATAGCCTGCTATCCCACCCATAAATATGCCGATAAGCACAGAGATCCCTACAGCCACAAACCCCACGGTTAGAGACACCCAGGCACCCTGTAACATCCTGGCAAACACATCTCGCCCCAGGTCGTCCGTGCCGAATAGGTACACCCCCAGCTTCGGGACCTCTTCAGGGCGCAGGGTCTCAAGATTCGGCTTGGAGAGGGGTGGTTGCAACTTCTCCTGAAGCCTTACCCTGGCAGGATCAAAGGTCGGATCCGTCCCTGTGGTCAGAACAAGCCCCAGGAAGGCAATACAGAAAAACAGTATAAAAATCGTAAGCCCTATGACTGCCAGCCTGTTCTCTTTAAGGAGCCGCCAAGATTCTTGCAAACGGGAACGCCTTCTCATAACCTTATCCTCGGATCGACTACCAGATAGAGCAAATCAGAAACAAAGGTGCCAGCCAGGACCAAGACAGCAGAAACAAAGTTCACGGTCAGTATGATCGGATAATCTCGTGCCAGGATCGCCTCATAGGCCATCCTCCCCATACCAGGCCAGGAAAAGATCGATTCAATGATAACAGAGCCGCCAATCAGGCCGGGCAAGATGAGACCAAACATGGTGACAAACGGTAAGAGGGCATTCCGCAGGGCATGCTTGTAGTAGACCTGTTCTTCGGGCAGACCTTTGGCCCTTGCAGTCCGCACATAGTCCTGCCCTTCCACCTCGAGCATCTGGCTGCGAACGTATCTAGACAGGATGGCAATACCCCCGGTGGCCCCGAGCACAGACGGGAGCAACAAATGCCACACACGGTCCATGATGAGCCGCAGCCACGAGGCATCCCCAAGCCCAAAGGTCTCCATCCCTATAACCGGTACATGAAAACGGGTGACTACAAAAATGATCAGAATATAGGCAAAAAAGAAGCCCGGAATGGAGATCAACAAATAAGAAAAAAAGGTGGTACTGCGGTCGTAAAAACCACCCCTGAATATGGCTGCTCGGATGCCGATTGGAAAAGAGAGGGTCCAGGTGATGATGGTGCCAACGATGAACAGGGGGAGACTATTGAGGAATCGCTCCCAAATCTTTCTCAGGACGGACTGATTATCCTTCCAGGATACGGTCTTTCCTGTAAAAAGATCTCGATAGAAGTAAACATATTGGAGATAAAGGGGTTTGTCGAGATGGAATTCTTTGCGAAATCGTTCCACCATCTCGGGTGTAAACTTGGGGTTGAGGGGGTCCACCTGGCTCGGCTCGCCCGGGGCAAGGTGAATGATCAAAAAAGATACAATCGAGACAAAAAACAAGGTGATGATCTTTTGAATAATACTCCGCCCCACAAATGATAGCAATGCCCTATCCCTCTTGGCTAAAAGTTGGCGTTTCGGGAAGTTTCACCCATTTATTAAAGTAAAATGTGAAGTTCCCTGTTTTTGTAGGTTTGATCTTTTTGTACACTGCATTCCCCTGACGGTCTGTCTCTTTTATTACGATCCGCCTGTCCAGGACAGCCGTCCATTTGGCCACGTAGAGAAACGTGTACGGCTGCTCCCGGGCAATGATTTCGTGTAGGCGATGGGAATACACAACCTGGCGTTCATGATCGTATTCCTGTCTGATCTTGATAATCAGATCATCTGCTTCACTATTCTTGAACCCCACAAAATTGAGCTGATACGGATGGGTCTGACTCGAGTGCCATATCTGATACAGGTCGGGTTCAATACCCATGACCCAGCCAAGGATCAGGGCATCAAAATCGGCCTTGTCTACACGCTCCTGGATGAAAACCGACCACTCTAAGAGATCGGTCCGGACATCAATACCGATCTGCTTCCAGGCATCCTGGGCAATGGCCAGCACTGCCTTCCGGAGGTCATTGCCGCTGTTGGTAATGAGCGTGAATTGAAATCTCTTTCCATCTTTTTCAAGCCAACCCTCTTTGTTTCGCCTCCAACCCGCCTCTTCCAGCAGTCTTAAGGCAGCCTGAGGATCGTACGGGGCAGGCTTTATGCTTTTATCATAGTAATCGGTCTGTTTTACAAAAGGCCCTGTGATGCGCTCCCCCTGACTGTAGAGAACGTAGTCTATGATCTTGTCCACATCGATCGCCATGCTCAAGGCTCGGCGTACCCGGGAATCATTAAAGGGTTCACGCCGCATATTATAGCCGATATAGGTGTAGCCAAATGAAAGGCCGGAAAAATTCTGATATTCGGGATTGTCCCTCAAGCGCTTAACCTGATGGGGCTGAACGCTGTAACTATCGATGGTGCCCGCATAAAACTCCATCTCCTGTGTCAAGAGGTCCGGCACGATCCGATAGATATATCGATTATAATTCGGGGAGCCCTCCCAATACTTGTCAAAATGATCCAGGACAATATACTGATCTGACTTCCACTCTCGAAAGACAAAGGGGCCGCACCCAATGGGATGACGACTGAAGCTGCTTTGCCGCATGGAAAACTTTTCTGGATCTTTCCCAAGATGGATAGCCTCTTTTCTCAAGGCTTCATCGTTCAGAAGATGCTCCGGGAGCATCCCCATAGCCCAGGTCCCCAGGGCCGGAGAATAAAGGCGTTTATAGATAATCCGCACAGTCAGGGAATCAACTACTTCCACTCGCTTGACCGGTTCGTAGTCTGATATGCGTGGTGAGAGGTTCTTTGGATTCATGATCGCCTCAAAGGTGAATTTCACGTCACTGGCATCAAAGAGGTGCCCGTCATGGAACTTCACACCAGGACGAAGGTAAAACACTACGGTTGGATTGTGCTCAGTGGCCGGGAGGATTTCTTCGGCGTACACTGCACGTTTCGATTGCCACGTCTCATCATCCAAGGTGATATAATGCTGCCCGTTGAAGCTGCTAAAATAATCCTTCCCGAGGACGCGTGACAGGTTTTGAAAAAGATCCTGATCCACATTATTCAGGACCAGCTTGATCCTGGCCGGGGCCGAAACCCGGATCTTTATTTCCGCAGTTTCTGTATCCTCATTTTCCTTCTCACGCCTGGTCACCAGAAAGTCTCTGGCTGGAACCACAGAGATCTCCCTGATATTGTCTAACGAGGCTTTAACTTCCGGGGCGGCTTCAAAATCCCCGGCCTTGGCCCTCTTGAGAAGGGTCGCAACTTCTTCAACCCCCGCCCTGCCCTTGCCCGGGATATTCGCATCCTCGTTCACATAAAAGAATGCCTCTTCATAGATATCCCAAGAGGTTGCCAAGCGCCCTCTGAAACGCAGCTCTTCATCCCGGTCGATCAGACCTTCAAACACCATTGAATTAATGTCGCTGCTGGCCGAATCTGCCGACAGGATTGGGTTCAGAATGCTGGCATCGCCAATGGAGGCCGCAATATATTCATTGAGGCGATCAGGGTTGCCGCGTGTCTGCTGCTCGTAGGTAGGCACCCAGAAATAGGACTGGACCAGGAAAAGGATGAGCACGGTGGGAGCAAGTATGAGGACCCGTCGGATTGTCATTGTTATCCTCTATTGTGAAGCCTCCCCGCCCTGAAGGGCGGGGCTTGCGGGGAGCGAGCCGGTCAAGCGCTTCAGGAATTTTTTTCTTCAGTCTGATAACATTTGAAGGTCCGATATCCTCAGACACCACATATGCGCATGATTGCATGTTCCAGCACCATCTTAGCATCCTGGCCGGAACTCTTCAGTCGAATATCAGTATCAAGGAGGACCTCCATTGCCTTGATGAGCTCTTCAAGGGTATAGTTATTTGTTTGCTTGAGTGTCATGTAAATAGCATAGGGGTGTGCCTTGCCGGTCAAAAGGTCTGGTTCGCGCTTTTCAAGCTCAGGCAGGACAGACTTCTGGAAAGCCTGATAGCTTAGATCCTCTCTCCAGCCGCTCCCATACCTGGTACGTATAAAATCCTTGGCCAGGATCAGCTTTCGTATCTGGTTGGTTGTAGCTGCAAGTACCTGAAGCTGATGAACCTTGTTCTTTAAGAGGCTGTCCAGAAAAAAGAGGGCCCCCTGTGTGTTCCTCTCAGCAATCGCATTCGTCATCTCATAGATAGGGTCTTGCTTGGTCCTTTTTGAGACTGTCTCAACGTCGGAGGGCAAAACCTCCTTCCGGTTCCCTACAAAGGTGATCAACTTATCCAGCTCACTGCTGAAGCCGCGCATGCCGGTGCCAATCTTCTCATACAGTGCCTCAAACCCCCCAGGTGCCATGGTTTTTCCGACCTTTTTCAAGGACTCCCTCATGTGAGATTTCAAGGCCTGTTGCTGCTGGTGCTTGTCTGCTTTCCTATCACCTTTAGGCACAGAGCAGTCAATGACCACCCCTGTTTTACTGACCGTTTTGTAAAGCTTCCGGCGCTTGTCAACAAAGTCGGTGGTAAGGACCAAATGGTTTGTTTCCGGATATCCTGAAAGGATGGCATCGTTCAGCACCTCAGCATCATCCTGATCCACCGGAATTTCCATTTTCTCCTGCACGCAATACGCGATGACCTGATCCAACCACACGCCACCGGCATCTTGCTCTCCCTCAGCTTGAGTATTGAAGCTTGCGCCAAAACTCTCTTTCAACCTTTCGTCAAAAATCTTCCTCCAGTTTCCGTCCTTAACATCATCGAGCGATACGTCACCCGCACTCAGCGCGAGGAGAAGATATTGAACAGATTCTTTGAAGTCTTGTCTTTCAAAGGCTTCTCTTGACCTGCTAAGGAAATCATCAACAGCCGCAGCCGAATAGAATATCCTTGTGCCATGAACCGCTATCACCTTGGTGGATGGAATCAGCGGAAATGTATTTAGATGTTCAATGATCTCGTACACGTTTGCAGTTGCACCATCTATTGATTCATAGTTGAGGTGTTGATGATCTTGCGGAACAAGGGCATCCAAGAGGGACTTGAAGGCGGATTTATAAAGGAATTCATCCCCGAACAAGAGATAAACAGGGCCAACTCTGCCTTTTCTGATCTCAGCTAAGAGTTTGGATAGATCTTTATGAGTAATCTCACTGGTCATTGGTCAGATGCAGGATGCCTGATATTTCGGACTGGCATCCGGCATCCGGCATCCGGGATCGGTCATTGTTCACTTCCGCCGCCTCAAGACGATCATAGCAATTATGGCGATTACCGCAATGATCATGCCAATCAGTTGAGAAGTGGAAACCATGCCCCCGAAAAACATCCCCCGGTCGTCTCCGCGAAAGTACTCCAAGACGGAGCGCGAGACACCGTAGAGGAAAACATAGGTAAAAAATATTTGGCCTTCAAATCTCTTGATGCGCCTGAGCGCAACAAGCACAAAAAAAATCAACAATGCATTGAGGGAGGAATAAAGCTGGACAGGATGAAGGGGCACCCCCTTGGGCGCCAAAGATTCAAGGTTTGTAAAGGTGACAGCCCATGGCAGGTCACAAGTTTTTCCATAGCAACACCCAGCAAAAAAACAACCAATGCGGCCCACAAACTGTCCAAAGGCTACGGAAGGAGCTAAAATATCAACGCTTCCTAAAAGAGAAAGCCCTTCTCTCTTTACGTACCAAAGTCCTGTTATCATGGCGGCAATGAATCCGCCATAAAACACCAACCCGCCGTGCCATATACGGATAATCTCTAAAGGATCATCCTTGAAGGTAGACCAGTTGACCAAGACATATAGTATCCTGGAGCCGACTATGGCCGATACGAGCAAATAAAAACACAGGTCCAAAATTTTATTAGGATCCTCGCCTACTCTTCGAGCCTCCCTAAGGGCCAAGGCTATGGCCGACAGGAAGGCCATGGCTATGAAAACGCCATAGGTATGCAGGGCAAAGGGGCCTATGCGGAACAAGACAGGATACATGATTTGTAACTACTAAGGTTATTAGGTTCACGGTTCACGGTTGGTTGCCTTGATCTCTTCATATTTGTTGAGATAGTTGATAAATCCACGAACGGCAGCACGTGTTCGTCTGGCCTGTTCGTAGACATCTTTGAATTCGCCGGGCGATATGTACTCTTCATCCACGGCGAGGTAGAGTTCGCTCTGGACTTCTGTGCAAGACCGCTTAGCGTATCGCAAGAATCGGATAAACTCCGCATTCGTCTCGGAATCGAAACCTTCGGCGATATTATGCATCGATGATCCTGCAGCATCTTGTATCTGTCTCTTCAGCCCGTAGTCCTTCGCAAATCCCGGCTTCTTTGTCAAACGGTACACTTTTCGAGCCAATTCACGTACCAGTTGCCAAGCCTCAATATCTTCAAAACGTTCAATTTTCATCGCTCTCTAACCTTGAACCTTGAACCCTGGAACTGTGAACCTGAGTAGTTACCATGATTTTATATATGGGGGGAAGAAGTCTTGGGGCAAAGTCCCTAACCTTGCCAACAAGCTGTGCCGGCTCATCTTTTCTTAAACAGGAAGTAAAAACAGAATATCCCTACACCAACGGAGATGGTACTGTCAGCCACGTTGAAGGCGGGCCAGTGTAAGGTCCCAATGTGAAAATCAAGAAAATCGACCACCTCTCCGAAACGGACGCGATCGATGAGATTGCCTAAGGCCCCTCCGAAGGTCATTGCAAGACCAGCATCCAGCCATGGTTCGCCCGGAGGAATTCTCGTATAAAGGTAAAAAATGATCCCCATACCCACGCAGGAGATCGCAAGAAACAATCCGGTTCGTAACCGGGACACTTCCCCTGCGAGCAGTCCGAAAGCACCACCTGTGTTTCGAATGTACGTAAGATTAAAGAATCCTGGAATGATCTCCAAGCTTTCATAAAGCGAAAACCTTTGCGCGACAACCCCCTTGGCTGCCTGATCAATGAGAAGTATGCCTGCACCAATTAGCAGGAAAGTTATGTATCTTCTTTTCAAGCTATCACTTTTCCTTAAGGCTTGACTTATCAAATTCGAATATCGAATATCGAAATACGTACTGTTTTCAAGGCGTGAGCCGCAAACAAATCCG
>JAUWXJ010000106.1 GCA_030616425.1 Desulfobacterales bacterium
ATACAAGCTAACAAGCCTATTGTAACTGGGTCAGGACGGTTTGCCGAATATGGTGCCGTTATGGGAGCTATCAGGCGATATCAGTGACCCGAGCTCAAAAAAGATGCCCCTTGGCGGCTCTTGTACAGTAATAGTGTGGGAAATTACGATACGGGACACTAGTCAGACAGGGGAAAGGGCATGGAAAAGATCAGAGTTCATGTCATCGTTGAAGGACATGTCCAGGGCGTCTGTTTCAGGATGGACACAAGGCGCGCAGCCTTGGAACGAGGCGTCACAGGATGGGTAAGAAATCTGCGTGACGGTACTGTTGAGGCGGTATTTGAAGGGGACGAAGTTAGCGTGAGATCGATGATAGAATGGTGCGAGGGTGGCCCCCGTCTTGCCCGTGTCAGCGACGTGGCAGTAGAGTGGCACCCCTACACTGGCGAGTTTGACAGCTTTGAAATTACGTTTGTATAAAGCTGTTGGTTCTCATCCGACTGATTCCTTTCCTCGTAATTCATGAACCGGTCACGATGTAAGACTCTGTCCCGAAACAACACTTCACTCTAGATGACAGTCGAATCGGATGAGAACCAACTAACGCTTAGACAAAAATGAATTTCGGCTTAGATGGCGCCTTTTAACGCTTTGCCCGGTTTGAACCTTACAGTATTGGAAGCCTTAATCTTGATGGTTGCACCTGTTTGAGGGTTTCGGCCCTTGCGCGCCTTACGACGCACCTTTTGAAAAGTTCCAAAGCCTACCAGGGTTACTTTGCCGGCCTTCTTTTTCAGGGCCTTGGTGACGCTATCCACAAACGAATTCAGCGCAGCACCGGCCGCAGCCTTGGAGATCCTTGCATCCTTAGCCATCTTCTCTACAATGTCTGCCTTTGTCATCGTTGCTTTCCTCCCCTTTCACTTAAGGTTTAGGCCAATCTTTTTGGAGAACCCTATTGTGACAGCGATTTTCCATTACATTGATATAATCGGGATGTCAACACTATAATGCAATTTTTCTTGATTTTTTTCTTCATATACCAAGATTCTGCCTCTGTTGCCGATTGCCACCATCCTGTTTTGCCAGGATACGCGGTATTTATATACACACCCTTACAAAATTCCTTAAGCATTGAAGCTCCCTGTCCGCCTCGGCGGACCTGGGCGGACAGGGAATGCGATCTCTTTTGCGGTTCATCACAATGTTCTTGGTTTCCAACTTTGGCTCAGTTGCTAGAACAAGGCCCTGGCAAAAGCATCGGCATCAAAGCCTTGCAGGTCCTCGGTCTTCTCTCCGAGCCCAACATACTGGATAGGGAGCTTGAAATCGTGACATATACCCACCACGATCCCGCCCTTAGCTGTGCCATCGAGTTTTGTAAGGATGATACCCGTAATCTCAATGGCCTCATGAAAGAGTTTGGCCTGTGATATTGCATTCTGTCCGGTCGTGGCATCCAGAACCAACAGGGTCTCATGAGGTGCATCAGGGATTTGGCGGGCAATTGTTCGGCGGATTTTCTTGAGTTGTTCCATCAGATTGACCTTGGTATGAAGACGGCCTGCTGTGTCGATCATCACTATGTCCACGTCTCTTGATCTTGAGGCCTGGATTCCATCATAGACCACAGCAGAAGGATCTGC
The DNA here is from genome assembly GCA_030616425.1 of Desulfobacterales bacterium. GTDB lineage: Bacteria > Desulfobacterota > Desulfobacteria > Desulfobacterales. Next base: position 1,629 of record JAUWXJ010000106.1, read on the forward strand.
TTTAGCGCCGTGCTTCACTTCGTGTCCTTTAATGATTTCAGCACCGGCACGGTTGCCCCAAATTTCGAGCTGTTCAACAGCAGCAGCCCTGAAAGTGTCGGCTGCAATCAATAATACCCGCTTGCCTTGTTTAACGTAGCGATCCGATAGCTTTCCGATAGTCGTTGTCTTGCCAACGCCATTTACTCCTACTACCATGATGACATGGGGTTTGTCGTGGGGCATGCGAACCGGCTCTGATGAGGCTTTGAGAAAGGCGAGAATCTCAGCCTGTAGTGCATCTTTGAGCTCGTTAGGATTGTTTAGGGCTTTGCTTTCAACCCTTTCCCTGACCTTCTCAATGAGGGCCATAGTTGTCTGTATGCCGATATCTGAGGTAATCAGAATCTCCTCCAGTTCTTCGAGTAGCTTTTCGTCAATCTCCTTTTTCCCGAGCAGAAGATTGTCTAGGCGGCTGGTAAAGGCCTTACGTGTCCTGGACAGGCGATTTTTGAGTCTGACCAGGAGCCGTTGTTCTGGCGTCTCAGGTAGCGGTCTTTCCTCTTGGGGTTTTTCTGTTCCCTCAGCCTCAGGGAGAGTTTCTATCTCTTCAGGCGCCTGGTCTTGTTGGGGGACCTTTTCCGGGCCTTCATAGGCCTTCTTTTTCCTTTTAAACCATTTAAAAGCCATGATGTGGAAGTCTAGTGGGCAGTAGTTGGGGAGATACGATTATGGGGCTGCGATCAAGCTACCTCTCTTAAGGGTGGTTGTTGCTCTTCGAGGCTCACTGAGAGGAGTTTTGATATCCCTTTATCCTCCATGGTCACACCGAAAAGCGCGTCAGCAACCTCCATGGTCTGCTTGTTGTGGGTAATCATAATGACCTGAGAATTTTTCCCTATTTGCCGAAGAAGGTGGTTAAAACGATACGTGTTTGCATCGTCCAAGGGGGCGTCAATTTCGTCAAACACGCAAAACGCTCTGGGCTTGATCAAAAAGAGTGAAAAGATAAGCGCAATTGCGGCCAAGGCCTTTTCGCCGGCGGAAAGGAGGCTCATGCGGGTCAGTTTTTTTCCGGGTGGATGAACCAAGAAAGAAACGCCTGACTCTAATGGTCTCTTTGGATCGGTGAGTGCCAACTTGGCTGCGCCACCCTCAAAGAGTTCTGGAAAAACCTCTTGCAATTTTTCATTAACAGCCTTGAAGGTCTTCATGAACCGTTTCAAAGATGTCCTGTTGATCTTGCGAATGACTCGACGCAGGGCCTCTATTGCTTCGACCAGGTCTTCCTGCTGTTCAGTGAGAAATCGGTATCGTTCCCCCAAGGTGTCATATTCTTGGATGGCCGCAAGGTTGACATCCCCAATCCTGGTAATCCGTTCACGGTGGCGTGCCAGCGCCTCTTCCGTCTCTTCCACTGAAAGCACTGCGGTGTCCTCCTGATGATCAGGGCTTTCGATATTCAGGTGGTAGCTTTCCTTAATTCGACTCACGAGGTGTTCACACCGCATCCGCCTTTCCGCTTGCTTTAGTTCGAGTTGCTGTATCTTTTGTAAGGCTTCTTGTTGAGCGCTTCTAACATCGGAGATTGCCTGGTCATTTTCTGCCAGCATCCCTTTGATTTTCTGGTACTCGGCCTCCATATCGGTCAAGGTCTGTTCAACAGCCTTTAACTCTGCATACAGGCGCGGAATCTTGTCCCTGTCTCTTGACAGAGACTGCTCAATAGATAGCTTATGTTGTTCTTCCTGCTCTAGCTGCCTGGTTAGCTGGCTCAATTTTCCTTGGCACTCATCCTGAAAGCTTTTTAAGCGTCGCAATGTGTTTTGAGCGTTGTCATGTTCTGCCTGTAGTCTCGTCAATTCCAGCCTGAACTCCGCAACCTTTTGGTTTGATGTTTCAAGGCTATCTGAAACTTCTTTGATCTCCATGCCTATCTGGTCAATGGCAGACTCTGTTGTTTGAATCTCGCGGGAGAGCCCGGACAGGACTTCTTCAAACTTGGAGAGTTCTCGGTCAAGGTCGGTTTCCTCCCCTTTGGTTTGCTGTGCCTCGAGGCCCAAGATTTTCAGCCTTTGACGGACGTGCTTGATCTCTTCCCCGAGGCGGTAATTCTCCTTTTCAATGTCCATTTCTTGTTGACTTTTTTTGCGCTGGATTTGAATGGTCTTTTGAATTTGTGTTTCCAATGCAATGGCTTCAGCTTCCAATTGTTCCTGTCTCGACTTGGCCCCTGCACTCGATCTCTCCAGCTGCGAAAGCTGGGTATTCAATTCCCTGATTTCCCTCTTCTTGGACAGGATGCCGGCATTCCCATTATCCTGACTTCCACCTATCAGGATGCCCTGTGGGCAAACACGGTCCCCCTTTCGTGTGACCACGGCCTGACGAAATCCGTTCTTGTTCCAAAACTGTACGGCAGCTTTAAGATCTTCGGCAACTACCACGTGTCCCACGAGTGATTGGATCAGGTGTTCATAGCCCTCTTTTACTTTCACGTGGTCAATAAGGAGGTTTTGAGAGTCGGCCACGCTTGCTGGTTCAGGAGCAGCTGTGTGTGTATCGCTGAGTGGTTTGAGTCCCTTTACGGGGATAAAACCGGCCCGGCCAGCCGACTGTGCACGAAGATAGTCAATGGCTGCCACACCACCCTCCTGGTCCCTCACAATCACATATTCCAAGGTTTGACCCAGGGCGGCTTCCACGGCGTCCTCATAGGAGGGCTCTACCTCGATAACATTGGCTACCAGCCCTTGAATCCCGGCATGCTCAGGGACATCGGACTGGGATTCCCGCATGATTGCCTGAACCCCCTCCTTAAACCACTCGTAGTTTTCATCCATCTTCTTGAGTGCTGCATGCCTGGATCGAATCTTTTGCCTTTCGCCTTCTATGATCTGGACGTTGCGCACCTGGCGGCCAAGGGCCTGACGCTTTTCTGCCAGTTCTTTGTTTATCGATTCCAGGGATTGCTTTATTTCTCTTAAGTGTTGCTTTAAGTCGTTAAGGTTGTCGTTGGTCTTGGCCGAGCCCTTTTCAAGCCTTGCGAGATCAGCCTCGGCTTGGACTTTTTCTTTCTTGATATGTTCCAACCTCCTTGCAAGGCCTGCCTTGCTTTGTGAGGTGTTTTCGAGTGTGTTTTGATAGGCTGCCTTGTTGGTTGCCAGGCCCATCAGTTCAGCCTTCTTGGTCTCCAGGGCTTTATTCAGCTCGGCTATGCGTTCTTTCAAGGCCTGGGCAGTTGGTTCTTCTTGTTTGATGTTTTCTTTGATCCTCTCAATATCTTGTTGCAGCACAAGTGATCGCTCATCCAAGTTGCGGCATTCGAGGCTGATATCAAGGTCTTTCTCCTTCATTTCTTTAATCTCAGCGTTGAGTTGCTCGGCCTCGGCGATCAGACGTTCAAGATCCTTGTTGCCGTATTCAAGATCCGCTTCAAGCTTGTCTATGGTTCGCTGGAACTGATATCTTTTGCTCTTATGATCGGAGATTTCCTGGTCCTTGGCTGCTCGTTCCTGTTCTGTTTCTTCAATCGCAGCATCGAGCTTTGCAAGTTGAGATCCGTGCTTGAGATCTGTATCGCGCATGGATTTAAGTAAAGTATCAGTCTCGCGCATCTTCGCGCACAGGGCTTTGTACTGATAGGTTGCCAGGTCAACCTCCAGACGCTCGATCTGTTTTTGATAGGTCTTGTACCGCTCTGCTTTTCTAGCTTGACGCTTAAGGCTATTCATCTGGCGCTTCACCTCGGTGATGATGTCATTGATGCGTACCAGATTATGTTGGGTTCGCTCAATCTTGCGAAGCGCCTCGTTTTTTCGGCTCTTGTACCGGGTGATGCCTGCGGCCTCTTCCACAAAGAAGCGTCGCTCTTCGGGTCCGGCGTCGAGCAGGGTGGAGATCCTTGCTTGCTCAATGACAGCATAGGTTCTTGGTCCCGCGCCACTTCCCATCAACAGATTTTGGATGTCTTTGAGTCTGCACGGTCGCTTATTGATGAAGTAAGCACTCTCACCCGACCGGAAGAGGCGACGGGCTACCATAATTTCGGAAAACTCTCGATATTGTTCCGGGGTGTTGTCATTGTCATTAATGAGTGTGAGTGCCACCTCTGCAATGTTCAAAGGAGCCCTTTTCTCAGTGCCTGAGAAAATGACGTCTTCCATTGATTTGCCGCGGAGCAGTTTGACGCTCTGTTCTCCCATGACCCAACGAATGGCATCAACGATATTGCTCTTGCCGCAACCGTTGGGACCAACCACCGCAGAAATCCCTTCTGGGAATGTCACGGTCGTTTTGTCCACGAAAGATTTGAACCCGGTAATATCTAACTGTCTAATTTTCATAATGAATAACCTCGTTAAGGGAACTCGGAATTCAGACCCGTCCTTAAACTGAAGAAGTCTATCAAATCGAGAAGGGTTTGTAAAGGAAAAAGTACTATAAAATGTATATCTTAAGTTGAGAGATACAACATATGGGGGTTCCTATGGTTGCTTTGGCTGGTTCACTAATCTTTTGGTCCGTATCCAGTTCTTTCAAGGTGCCACGAATCGTATAGCGCATCACCTTCAGTTTAAGGCCGTTGTCTTTCTGAATAAAGCAGGGGAAGAGGGGAGGGGAATCCCTTGTAAATCATAGCTGAATAGGCTATTAAATACGGGAAACCATTAAATACGGAAAACGTTTTTTTAGGTTGAAACCATGTCCAATTTCCGGTTTGCAAGGCGTCTCGCCATGGATGAGGAAAGTTATGACTTTCCACCCTTCCGGCCCCCGAGTGAGGCTAACAGCCTCCTTCTTAGGGTCACCCGGGGGTGCCCATGGAATCGGTGCGCCTTTTGCCCCATGTACAAGCACATCAAGTTTGAAAAACGCCCGGTTCAGGCAGTTAAGCAGGACATTGATACGGCCAAGGCGTTCACGGGTGGAAATGCAGAGACCGTGTTCATCGCGGACTCAGATAGCCTTGTTATCAAGACTGAAGAGACCTGTGAAATCCTTGGTTACCTTCATGGTGCGTTTCCATCCCTGACCAAGGTTACGAGCTATGCGCGGGCCTTGACACTTAGGCGGAAGTCCATTGAGAGCTTGAGAAAGATACGGTCGGCCGGACTGACACGCCTTCATATCGGTCTTGAGACCGGAAGCTCACAGTTGCTTCGCAGGATAAAAAAGGGTGCAGGCCCGAATACGATGATCCGGGGATGTATCAAGGCCGGAGAGGCAGGCTTTGAGGTCTCGCTGTATGTGCTTCTTGGAATCGGGGGGGAGTCGGGCTGGCAAGAACACGCCTTGGAGACAGCCAAGGTGCTCAACAAGATAGATCCGGATTTCATACGGGTACGGACCCTCACTCCTCAACCGGGAACCCCGGTGTTTCAATGGTGGAACGAGGGAAGCTTTCAAATGCCCGGTCCTGAGACCATGCTGAAGGAACAAAAGGCCCTTATCGAGGGTCTTACAGGCACCTCACGGTACCTGTCTGACCATGTTTCCAACTATGCCCCTATCAATGGAGACTTGCCGGCAGACAAGGCCAAGATGCTCTCTGTGATTGACACTACCCTGGAGAAACTGTCAAAGGATGAGGCCTTCAAGGCTGATCTTGAGGGTATGCGTTACCTGCGAAATTTATAACTAATAGTTGACCGGCAGGACTTTCCTTACCTCCTTCTGTGTTAGTTGTGGAGAAAGCCGAACCAGAGGAACCGTATGCCGATTTATGAGTATGAGTGTGATAGTTGCGGAGGGGTTTTTGAGGTGATCCTTCAAGTGGGTGGTGCTCCTTCCTCATGTCCGATCTGTGGGGGCCACGAATGCAGAAAGTTAATAGGGGCGCCGGCTATTCACGTCAAAGAAGATCGTGCCACAGCCAGGATTGAAAAAAGGGTTAGAGACCACTTGATAGACGGCAAGGTCTCGGATGCGGTCAGCTTTGCTGACAAGGCAGCCTCCATGGTGAAATCGGATAAGGTCAAGCGGATAGCGGACAAGCTACATCACAAGAGTGGCAAATTAGGAAAGAGACAATAACAAGTTCCCAGGTTGGATCAGCTGGTCTGGGGTGTGCAAAGGTAGGGATTACAGCGGGCTGGAGGACATGTGAAAGGTCGGCACGGACTTACAGGATGTGGTGGGCAAGGTTGTGGTCCGCAAAGGCCGGGCTTGCAATAATGGGGTTTGCACATGCCAGGCATGCAAGCCCCGTGAGGGCTGCACCATTCGTCCTCGGCTTCGACATCAGACATAAAAGCCGATTCTATAACAGGGGTCACATAGACAGCCGCAATAAGGCCTTTCTTTATGAATTCCCGCCGTGTCGTACATTTCCCGGGGTCTTTCTCCTTTTTCTTCTGCTTCTCAGTAGGTGGTTTGGATTTATTTTCTTTTGGGGTCATATTAGTATCTCACACCCTAGGCCCCTTTGATTTGCTGGTAGGCGGTCGCGGATTTGAACCGCGGA
>JAUWXJ010000229.1 GCA_030616425.1 Desulfobacterales bacterium
ACAAAGAGGACCCTTTTTCTGTTCAGAAGAGGTGTCACCAGGGCCCCAGCCTTTTCCTTTGCATCCTTCAAGGCAGTGGGGTGCTCTTTTATCTCTCCTGGCCCTTCAACCTGCCTATAGGTGAGGCTTCCAGAAAAACTCGCACCAACTGCGTCAAAGAAATACTTAGCCGTGAGACTAACACCTTCAAATAGGTTCTTTCCTTTTGTCGCCCCCAAGGACAATAGAAAACCTCGCCTCCACTTTCGGCCTGGATCGACGAGCTTGTGCACATATCTCCTTGCCCACAAAGCTTGAGACCGATCGATTAGGGCTTTTATCTGGGCCGTGGGACCATAAAAAAATATAGGGGTGGCCATTACAATGACGTCTGCCTGGCGAAGCATGGGGTAAACTTGTTGCATATCATCATCGATCGGACAAAATCCCTCTTTTTCGCAGGTACTACACTCTTCACAAGGTAAAATATTCTTACGGGCTATATCCAGATGATGCACATGGGCACCGAGTCTTTCAGCCTCTGACAGGAATGCAGAAAGGAGCATCCTTGTATTACCCTTACGGCGTGGACTTCCCTGCAGGCCAAGGAGAAACATGAACAGAATTCCTTACTTACTAATGAGAAAGTTTTGTACCCGACATTGGTTTGGGCTTATGATGTCTTTTCTTTCGTTCCGAGTCTCCCGGGCTGGTGTTTTTAGTAACTTATCTGCGGGGGATTCTTACCCCCTCCGCATTCTCCCGCAAGCGGGAGCTGCGGTTTCCCCCACAGATAAGTCACAAAAACACAGCGCCCTACCGCCAGTCACTCCAAAAAAGACATCATGACCCCTGTGTGTGATGTCGGGTAGTTACTAATGCGAGCATAATTACATATATACTCTCATCCTTTCAAAGCACAAATAACAAGGATTGAAATTAAGCAACGTCTAAATAATTACGCTCGGATTAGTAATGTACTTCTTAGTAAACCCTAATTGAGCCAAAATCATCACGAGAAAAGCTTCAGAATTTTTTCTGAGCGTTTTTTGACACCTTTTGTAGAGGCTCTTAGTGAAGCGAAGCGTCAGAATTGCAACTGTTTGAACCCCGCGGAAGCGGGGTGAGTTTTGCAATTCTAGCGGAGCGAACTTAGAGCCTCTAAAAAGTGGCAAACCAAGGGAAGAAAAATGTTTTGAAGCGATTCGTTTGTATTTCTATAATCCGGTTTAACTAACTCGAAACTTCCGCAGACGCAGTGAATTACTCACAACAGAGACCGAGCTCATGGCCATGGCCGCCGCTGCAAATACGGGATTCAAGAGGATCCCAAAGAAGGGATAAAGCGCCCCGGCTGCAATCGGAATCCCGAGACTGTTGTAGAAAAATGCCCAGAAAAGGTTCTGTTTGATTACTCTCATAGTCTGAAAGGAAAGCCGGATTGCCGCGGGAACCGATCGCAAATCATCTTTGATTAGTGTAATGTCGCTAGCTTCAATGGCTACATCCGTCCCGGCACCAATGGCAATCCCGATGTCGGCCGTCATCAGGGCCGGCGCATCGTTAATACCGTCTCCCACCATGGCTACGACCTGACCCTGCGCCTGCAGTCCCTTTATCTCGTCTGCTTTGTCACCAGGAAGCACGTTGGCAAGTACCTGTTCAATGCCCACAGCATCGGCAATGGCCCGTGCTGTTTTTTCATTGTCTCCGGTTATCATGGCCCCCTTCAACCCCATGTCTTTGAGGGTGGAAACCGCTGCTCGTGCGGACGCTTTAGGCATATCTGAAAGGGCAATGAGGCCCACAACCCGGCCTGCCTCGGCCACAAGAACACACGTCTTAGCCTCGGCGGCAAGTCCCTTGGCCTTTTGGTCGAAACCATTCATGGCCACAGCCTCTTTTTCCATAAGGCGCATATTGCCCAAAAGGCATTTCTTGCCATTCACGACTCCCCTGGCCCCAAGGCCTGATAAGGCCTCAAAATCCTCGACAGGATCAGGGTTCAACTGTTTTTGGCGGCCTTTTTCAACAATGGCCTGTGCTAGGGGATGTTCTGAAACAGCTTCAATGGAAACAGCCCTTTTCAATACCTCGTTTTGTTCTATGCCCTCTGCAGCGAGTATGTCAGTAACCTCAGGTTCTCCTTTGGTCAGGGTGCCGGTCTTGTCAAAAACAATGGTTGTCAGTTTATAAGCCTTCTCCAGGCTTTCCCCGCCTTTGATCAAAATACCGTTTTCAGCCCCCAGTCCCGTACCCACCATGACAGCGGTTGGGGTTGCCAACCCCATGGCACACGGGCAGGCAATGATCAGGACCGATACAAAATTAAGGAGTGCCCGGCTGAAGATCGGCTCTGGTAAGAAAAAGTACCAAATCAAGAAAGTCAGTACTGCTATGCCAAAAACCACGGGCACAAAGATGGATGCCACCTTGTCCGCAATCCGCTGGATAGGCGCCTTGGAGCCCTGGGCCTCTTCCACAAGCCGGATGATTTGAGCAAGCGCTGTTTCGGCCCCCACCTTGGTTGCCCTGAATGTAAAGCTGCCGGCCTTATTCAACGTGGCTGCAAAGACCTCGCTCCCTGCCTCCTTTGCAACGGGAATGCTTTCTCCGGTGAGCATTGATTCGTCGATTGAAGACGATCCTGAAACAATCACACCGTCAGTAGGGATCTTTTCACCGGGCCGCACCAAGATCAGGTCTCCTTTCACCACGGCTTCAATAGCGATGTCGATTTCCTTGTCATCCCTAATTACACGCGCAGTCTTTGGCTTGAGCCCCATGAGCCGTTTGATGGCCATGGAGGTCTTTCCCTTGGTTTTGGCCTCCAGCAGACGCCCCAGAAGGATCAAGGTTACGATCATGGCTGCACCATCGAAGTAGACATGCGGAGCGATGCCGGCAACTGCAAAAAGCTG
>JAUWXJ010000094.1 GCA_030616425.1 Desulfobacterales bacterium
CTAACAAGCCTATTGTAACTGGGTCAGGACGGTTTGCCGAATATGGTGCCGTTGTGGGAGCTATCAGGCAATATCAGTGACCCGAACTCAAAAAAGATACCCCCCTTGGCGGCTCTTCTATAGCAATAGTGTAGGAAATTACGATACGAGACACTAGGTGAAACCAAGATATTGTTAACAAACAGGGTTTTTTTGTCACTTACTGGCCAGAGGTATGGTGTGTTTGAAAACATGAAAACAGAACTCCAAAGCCATAGCATGCTGAGGCGATAGGTCCACGAATTCAACACCAACACCTTTTTTTGTCACACGCATGACACGTGCTTTTACCTGCATGGAGTTCTTTTCTTGCGGGAGCCGCATGACAAGATTGACCTCATCTCCTTTTTTGAACTTGGATGTATCTTGGATCCGTATGAACAGACCTCTCAGGCTAAAGTCTCTTGTCTTGCTTAGTCCTTTTTGACCCTTTATCATCACCGGCAGGTGAAAATCTATTCTCGGCTCTTTTCTTTCCTCTTTGCCCATATTCAACTTCCTCACTACAACAGGTATCTGGAGACCCCCCCCTTTTTTTTTGCTTTGAACCTTATGGATTTACTCTACCAAAGGTCATTTTCTATAACTAGAATTATACCAATCTTAAGAAGATGTCAACGAGCTTCGTCCTGGGAAAAACCGACTTTCGTGGTTCCTCCTACAGTTTCCTTACCGGGAAGCCCCGCCCGGAAGGGCGGGGAGCTTCACTTGTGTTTCTTGTGCGAGTGGAACTGTTAAAAGAGAATTACGCTCACCGGGGTTCCCTCATTCAATCCCTCTGAGTTCATGTCGATCCTAACAAGCCCATCCCCTTTCACCATGGTGTGGATTAGGCCGGATTTGCCTAAAATCGGCTCGGCATAGACTTGGTCTTCCCGACGCACAAGTTTTACGCGCACATAATCCTCCCGACCCTGAACCGACGCCAGATTACGGCTCAACACGGCAGAGACCTGATGCCCCACGCCTATCTGGCCTTCTGAAAGTCCACCTATCCTTTCAAGCATTGGACGAACCATCACATGTAAAACTACCATGGCCGAGGTGACCTGTCCCGGGAGACCCCAGATGGCCTTCTCTTTACTGCAGGCCAAAATGGTAGGCTTTCCAGGGCTGATTGAAACACCATGGAATAAGATTTCGGCATCAGCCAATGCTTGAATCGCTTCGATCGTAAAATCGCGCGAGCCAACTGAACTGCCACCGGAAATCAAAACCACATCAGCCTCGGCAAGGGCATTTTCAAGGAAGCCGTGTAACTCATCAAAGCTATCCCTGGCAATCCCGAGATAGCGAGGAACCGCGCCCGAGAGCTGGACAAGACCTGTGAGGGTATAGGCATTGACATCACGCAATTGGGAAAGATCCGGAGTTTGATCGATGGGCACAATTTCGTCACCAGAGGAAAGTATGGTTACAACGGGTTTTCTGTAAACCGGGATATGGGTCTCACCAAGGGCAGCCAACACACCCATTTCCTGAGGTCGTATGCGGCTTCCCTTCAAAAGGGTTTTCTCTCCCCTGCGGAAGTCTTCACCAATCTCCATGACATGTTCTAACGGGGCAGTGCTTTTGAAGATTTCAAGGGTTTGATCATCAAGCGCTTGGGCGTGTTCCAACATGACCACGCTGTCTGCCCCGTCAGGGAGCATACCACCGGTGGCAATCCGAACCGCTTCGCCTGCCTTGACCGAAACCGTGGGCACCTCTCCCATCTCGATGGCCCCGACGATTGTAAAAAGGGCCGGCATACTCTCTGAAGCACCAAATGTGGACCTGGCCTGGACTGCATAACCATCCATAGTCGCACGGTTAAATTCTGGAAGATCGATCTTGGATACGATATCCTGAGATAGAATGCGGCCAACACACTGGCCCAAGGGGAGGACCTCCTTACTGACACACGGAAACGTGCGGGTCATTTGAAGTGCGGTTTCCATGGAGGTCACTTTGAAGAATTCCTTGTCAGTCACAACCCTGCTATTCTCCCTGCGTGATTGTAAACGACCATACGTCCCTGTTCGACTAGTCCGACTAGGGTCATATTGGTTTTTCGGGCCAGATCAATAGAGAATCGCGTTGCAGCTGAGCCTGACACAAGGATCGGCACCCCGAGTCGCATGGCCTTTAGGAGAATCTCTGAGGCAATACGGCCGGTAGACACGATGAGTTTGTCCTGGGTTGGGATGTTATCCAGAAGGCATTGACCGCAAACCATGTCAATAGCATTGTGCCTTCCTATATCTTCCCGGAAGATAAGGATCTTTTCTGGTGTAGCAAGCGAGGCATTGTGGCACCCCCTGGTAGCCCTGTAAAGTGTCGAGCGTTCATGGAGTTCAGCAACCAACTGCAATATCTGCTCTGGTGCCACGGTCAGCTTTGCCGTAACAGTTGCGGAGGCAATGGTTTCTACGTTGCGCTTAAAATTTGTCCCCTTTCCGCATCCAGACGTAATAGAGCGCTTCAAGGATTGGAGATCAAAGGGATCATGAGATGTTTCAACGCGCACCATGAGTCTCTCGGGCTCTTCCTCAACATGGATATCCTTTAGTTGCTCACTATCTGTAATGAGCCCATCAGATTTTAAGAACCCGACGGCCAAGAATTTGGGGTGCTTTCCCGTACACAACAGTGTGACCACCTCGCGACCATTAAGATAGATGGTCAAGGGAACCTCCTGAATGGCTGTCACCTGAGCTTCTTGAAAGGAGCCTTGTGTAAACTCGGCTACATTGTAAATGAAAGCCTCTTTCATAATGACTACCTTACAAATGTGCCGCTTTTCCCCCCAGATTTCTTGAGCAGGTAAAGATCAGATATGGTCATGGCGCGATCGTATGACTTGCACATGTCGTAGATCGTCAAGGCAGCAATCGACACAGCTGTCAGGGCTTCCATCTCCACACCGGTCTTCCCGACTACACGCACAACCGCCTCTATCCGGATACTATGGGTCTCGGGATGCGGGGAAAAATCTACCTGCACGTGAGTGATGGATAGGGGGTGGCACATCGGAATGAGTTCTGCGGTCCTTTTCGCAGCCTGGACACCTGCAATACGCGCGGTCTCCAGGACATTTCCCTTTTTTACCTTTTGTTCTCTGATCAGGTCAAAGGTCTCGGGCTGCATGGTAATGACCCCCTGGGCCACCGCCTCCCGAACCGTGGCAGCCTTGTCGGACACGTCAACCATGCGGACCCGGCCTTCCTCATCAAGATGGGTGAATGTTGGCATAAACATCCCTTCCTATTATCCCAAGTCATGTGTTAACACCAAACGTACCTGGAATTTTTTTGTCATGACTTTTCTAATCATTCAGGAGTAAACTATGACAGCTTTCTGTGGGTTCTTTCCTTTGACGAAAATTCCCTCCTCACTTACAAAGGCCTCTACTCCATAATTTGTGATCACAAAAAGTGTTCTGTCTTGTGGGTCACGCGTTCTTTGATGGCATTCAACGTGTCTTCCAGTACTGGAATGACACGGTCTCGTAAGTCACCGGCCACCACTATAAACATAACGTCATCGCCGACCATTAGCGACCCTTCCCGAATCTCTACCAGTATATCTACAATGCCCGGCCTCTGTCTTTGTTCAGCCAGGATATCCTCCAATGCCTCCCGATTGACCGTAAGGGTGAGGCCTGAGACGCGTCGTCCATCCCGGGAGGTCCCTCGCACCACCCCGTTGTGACACAAGATCATCCCAGCCCTGGCATAGTCCGGGTGGGATTTGATCCTGTTAATTAAGGCAGCGAGTCCCATGCTGTTTTCTCTCTATTGCAACAAGTAATTCCAAAAAGTTGAATATATGTAAATACTTAAAAAGTCAATCCAAATCCTTCCCGTCATGGACCGAATTAAGCCTTATTTGGCATATTTCCCCTTGACAATAGGAAAAAATGTCAATAGCGTTCGAATCTCCTGCGAAAAGATAGGTCCCTTATGGGAAAAGACCGCTTCATTTAGATGGACCGGAAGTGGAGTTTACAAAAGGCCCATGATGCTCCACAGCGAACCAATCATCTAAGCAGAAAAAAATAAGTATGTCTCATCACAGGATCGTCTCACGGAAAGAAGCCCTTGAGCTCATCATGGGGAGTGTCCGTCCCCTGGAAACAGTCAAGCTCCCTTTGGATGATGCCCTCGGATACGTGGCAGCCGAGAATCTTTATGCGCCCAGCGATCTTCCCCGGTTTAACTGCTCGGCCATGGACGGGTATGGAATCAAAACCGAGGATACCACGAATGCCACCAATGAATATCCTGCCCGCCTGAAAGTAGTCGGAGAGATACGGGCAAGCACAGAGCACCTGACTCCTGTAGAAAAGGGTCAGGCCGTCCGCATCATGACAGGAGGTCCCATCCCACCTGGTGCAGACGCTGTGGTGAAGGAGGAGGATGTAAGGCCAGGCCCTGCAAGTATCGAGGTACCCGAGAAGATATCTCCATTCCAGCATGTCTGGCAAAGGGGAAAAGGATTAAAAACCGGGAGCCTGATCGTTGAACAGGGAAGCCCTGTCACACCTGCTACAATCGGCACACTCACGAGTCTGCAGATAAAAGAAGTAGCTGTAACCAGGAAACCGGATGTGTGCATCATTGCTGTCGGAAATGAACTGATTGATATCAACGAAGAGGTCAGAGGCCACAAGATTGTGGCGAGCAATATCTACATGTTGTCCGCCACAGTTAAGGAAATCGGCTGTAGACTGACCTGGGCAAAGATTTCCAAGAACGAAAATGATACGATCAGAAAACATGTGCTGGAAGGGCTCAAGTGCGACGTTCTGATTGCAACAGGAGGTTCCTCAAGGGCACACACTGATCTCACCCGCACCCTTCTGGAGGAAATGGGGATCGACCTGAGGTTTGCAGGTGTGTCCATGCGGCCCGGCAAAGGGACCTCCTTTGGCCTTTATAACAACAAACCCGTTTTCTGCTTGCCTGGAACACCCAGTGCGGTTCATGTGGTCTCTTATACCTTGGTCGTCCCAGCCCTTACCCGACTTATGGGTTTTAGCGTGAATACAACGTGCGTGGTTGAAGCCATCCTAGAGCAAGACATAAATAAGAGGCCTGGGATAGAACACTTGGTTCAAGGATTGGTCAGGAAACAAGACTCCCGTCACTCGGTTCTTCCCCTTGTGGGAACGGATGTTGAGGTTTTTCGCGCCATGGCCGAGGCGAACGCCCTGATCCTAGTCGACCCAGAGAAAACCCGCTTGAAGCGGGGTGAGACCGTACAGGCTCAACTCCTTAACACTCTTGATCCTTCTTTGCCAAGAACGAGTGGAGGACAATGGAGCTCAATCCCCAGGGGGAAGGACGCAATACCTCCTATTATCTCCATTGTGGGTAAGTCAGACGCTGGGAAAACGACCCTTTTGGAAAGGCTCGTTCCTGAGTTGAGAGCGAGAGGGTACCGCATCGGAACGATTAAGCATGATGTGCATGGCTTTGACATCGACCATGAAGGCAAGGATAGCTGGCGTCACAAACAGGCAGGGGCCTGTACGGTGGTTATCTCATCGCCAAAAAAGGTGGCCCTTGTCAAGGATGTTGAGATAGAAGAGACCCTTGACGGTCTAGCGCCAAAATACTTCCATGACGTGGATATCATCTTAACCGAGGGATACAAGAAAGAAGATAAGCCCAAGATAGAGGTCTTTCGAAGCCAGGTGCATAAGGCACCCTTCTGTAAGGGAGACAAGAACCTTGTGGCCTTTGTGTCTGATACCAGCCTTGACCTCGGTGTGCCCCGCTTCGAGCTGGACGATATAAAAGGCTTGGCTGACCTTTTGGAAAAAAGATTCTTGATAAAATCATTTCAGGTCATCCGCTAGCATCTTCTCAGAGGTGGTGAAGTCTTCCGGTGTGTTGATGTTAAAGAAGGAAATGAGGTGGGGGTCTGCTGATCTGAGGCGCGCTTCTTGGATCTCCTTGACCTTTACCTTTGGAAAAAACCTTACAATTTTAGGATCTTCGTTTTTTAACTGACGCTCAATCGGTTTGATGCAACGCTTTGAATAAATGGCACACAAGGGCTGATTACCCTCCTGCGTGACAGGTATGATCACATCCCACTTTGGTTCAAGCTCCTCCAAGAGAGTCTCGATCAAATCCTTTTTCAAGAACGGCGTGTCGCAGGGCGTAATAAAAACATGTGGTGATGAGGCGTGAAATAGCCCTGCATGGATGCCGGTCAGAGCGCTGCGTATTGGAAAAAGATCCGTTACGATCGTAAGGTCCCATGATAGATATTGAATCGGATCATTCGTGACTAGTAAAACTTCATCAAAGAGCCCTTGAAGGGTATTATAAAGGCGGCCTATGATCGTGTGATTCCCTACAGAAAGAAAGGCCTTGTTCTTGCCTCCCATCCGCGTATTCAACCCACCAGATAATATGATTCCCGAACAAGGATTCTTCACGAGATCAAAAACCTCCGTGCATGCGATAAGTTGAGGATAATCAAACGATCTGATCTTGTTTCAGAAATTATCAGCCATCCCGGGAATGTCAAGGAAAAGGAGCGGTCCAGGGGTTTCATTGCAAACAAATGAAGGGATAAGTCGCGACAGAAATTGTCCTTGACAAAGTATGCAAATGGGCGTATTTTTTGGGTTTTAAAGCATTGACTAGGAGTTCGACTTTTGAAAAAGGGATTCATTAGGATTAACAGGGAACTGTGCAAGGGGTGTGCGCTGTGTATCACAGCGTGCCCCAAGGATTCGATTAGGATAAGCAACAAGCTCAACATCAAAGGTTATCATCCGGCCGAGTATACTGAAAGGGAAAAGAGCAAGAACCGTAAATGTACCGGATGTGCCCTGTGTGCAATAACTTGCCCTGACATTGCCATTGAGGTGTTCCATGGCTAAGCAGGCTAAGCAGTTGATGTGTGGGAGTCACGTAATCGCGGAAGCGGCAACGCGAGCTGGGTGCCGTTTCTATGCAGGCTACCCCATCACACCGCAAAACGAGCTTCCTGAGTATATGTCTAAGCGGTTTGCCGACCTGGAAGGTGCCACATTCATTCAGGCCGAAAGCGAGCTGGCCGCCATTAATATGGTCATGGGTGCAAGCATGGCAGGCGTCCGGGCCATGACTTCGTCTTCCAGCCCGGGGATCAGCCTAAAGCAGGAAGGGATCTCTTACATAGCCGGCATGGAACTCCCTGCCGTGGTTGTTAACATCATGCGTGGAGGGCCAGGTCTTGGGAATATTGCTCCTACCCAGCAGGACTATTTTCAGGCCACAAAAGGCGGGGGACACGGGGGCTATCACACCATAGTTCTTGCCCCTCATTCGGGCCAAGAACTGGTCACCCTCACCATGAAGGCCTTTGATCTTGCTGATGCTTATCGGACCCCCGTTATCTTACTGGGCGATGGTTTGATGGGCCAAATGATGGAGCCTGTGACGTTTCCGGATCCAACTGATCCTGCTACATTACCAGAAAAGGCCTGGGTACTCGATGGTGCAACTGGTCGAGACAGCCGCCTTGTTGCTTCCCTCTATTTGGACCCCGTCAAGATGGAACAATTCAACTGGAAGTTGGCCAGAAAGTATGCGGCCATATGCGAGCGTGAGACCGAGCATGAATCGTATCTTCTCGATGATGCTGTCATTGGCGTGGTAGCCTTTGGCACAGCAGCCCGCATTGCCAAAGGTGCTGTGAACCGGGTAAGGGAAGCTGGCTTGAAGGCAGGCCTCTTTCGGCCTATTACCTTGTGGCCCTTTCCTGGAAAGGCACTCCGGAGCCTGACGCGCACCGTCAAGCATCTCCTTGTATTTGAGATGAACTTTGGGCAGATGGTGGAAGATGTGAGGATCAGCGTGGGTGAGGAGGCTACGGTACACTTTCATGGAAGACCTGGAGGGGTCGTTTCGACACCCCATGAGATCGGAGGCGCTATAACTAAGCTAATCTACAGGCATCAACTCGATAACTAACAAAGGAATCCTATGGCAAAACAGGTATTCAAAAGACCCAAGGCCCTGACAGAGAACATCTTTCACTATTGCCCTGGGTGTGGTCACAGCATCATCCATAGACTGATTGCTGAGGTGATTGACGAATTCGGGATTCGGGAGAAGACCGTGGGGGTGCCGCCTGCCGGGTGCGCTGTCCTGGCGTACAATTACATTGATGTGGACATGGGAGAGGCTCCCCACGGGCGAGCTATTGCCGTGGCTACAGGGATAAAGCGAGCCCGACCCGCCCTGACAGTCTTCACCTATCAGGGCGATGGAGACATCGCTGCCATCGGAACCGCTGAGACCATTCATGCGGCCAATCGTGGGGAACGTCTGAGCGTCATCTTTGTGAACAATGGCGTGTACGGAATGACAGGAGGGCAGATGGCACCCACTACTCTGTTAGGACAAACCACAACTACTACCCCTGGCGGGCGTTTGCCCCTCAGGGATGGATTCCCCCTCGACCTGAGTCAAATGTTGGCCGTAGCAGCTGGAAGTGTGTACATTGAGAGGACAGCCGTCACATCGCCGAAAAACATTATCAAGACTAAGAAGGCCATAAGAAAAGCCTTTCAAGTCCAAATGGATGATCTCGGGTTTGCCTTGGTTGAGATATTGTCACAGTGCCCCACGAACTGGAAGCTTTCGCCACTGGAGGCATGCAGACGGGTCGAAGAAGAGGTCG
>JAUWXJ010000070.1 GCA_030616425.1 Desulfobacterales bacterium
GAAGCCATTGATGGCAAACCTGCCCACCTCTTTTTTCTATTGATGGCCCCCGAAAACTCGACGGGCGCTCATCTGCAGATGCTTGCCAGGATATCCCGATTACTCAAAGACAGCACTTTTAGACAGAGGCTGATGACCGCTGATGACCGACATGAGCTCTATATAGCAATAGCAAGTGAGGACAATGAGCTTTAGCCTGGCTGCATCGGTGTTAGCGCGATTTCTCATCTGATTCCAGGAGTTGTGCGGGTAGTTGAAACAAGGGAAAATTATTATCGTCACCGGGCTTTCCGGTTCGGGAAAAAGTACGGCCATAAAGGCCTTGGAGGATTTTGGATTTTTCTGCGTGGACAACCTTCCGGTCGTGCTTTTGCCAGAGTTTTTGGAACTTCGAATGGGAATCGATTCAGAGATTTCTAAACTGGCCCTGGTGATGGATATTAGAGAGAAGAGTTTTATCTTGACATACTCAGATGTCTTGGACGGGCTACGGAGGCAAGGGTATCGGTTCGAAATACTTTTTCTTGAAGCATCTGAAGAAGTTCTGGTGAGACGGTACAGCCAGACCAGGATGCATCACCCTCTTGCCACGGGAGAAGGGCTTCTGGAAGCGATACGCACCGAAAGGGAACAACTTAAAGGGCTCAAGGGAATCGCCGACAAAGTTATTGACACTTCACACTACAATGTTCATGAACTCAAAGCTGTTATCTCAGGGCATGCGTTTAAGCTAGTTCAAACTGGGCACGCGGAAGTACATATCCTGTCTTTTGGATACAAGTACGGCATTCCCCATGACGCGGACTTGGTAATCGATGTTCGCTTTCTACCCAATCCTTATTTTGTCCCTGAATTGAGGGAGCTAAATGGCATGGCGCCTGAGGTGAAGGCGTTTATGAAAAAATGGAACGAGACCCAAACTTTTTTAAAAAAATATTTGGATCTGCTTGACTACCTTATACCTTTATATGAAAAAGAAGGGAAATCGTATTTGACTGTAGCGGTTGGTTGCACAGGCGGAAGGCACCGCTCCATTGTGATTGCTGATGAGATCTTCCAGCATTTGAAAAAGAAAACTGATTGCATAAACTTGGTCCATCGGGATATTGATTTGAGTTAGAAACTTAGATTTAGCTTCCCTAATGGGAAGGTGAGGGGTCAGATTTATGATAGGAATTGTTGTCGTTACCCATAGTGGCCTGGGAGAAGCCCTTATTGAAGCGGCCGAATTTATCCTTGAAGATCACCTGGAAGCAGCCACTGCTGTTTCCGTGGATTTAAGGCAAAGCGCTGAGCGACTGAGAGAAAAGATAAAAACCGGCATTAAGAGAGTTGACGAAGGTGAAGGGGTGCTTATCCTTACGGACATGTTCGGGGGGACGCCATCCAACCTCAGTCTTTCGTTCCTTGAGGAAGGCCGGATTGAGGTCCTTACAGGGGTTAATCTTCCCGTGTTGATCCGAGCTGCTAGAATGCGGAAAGACAAGAGTTTGAGCGAGCTTGCAGAGCGCCTGCAGGCTTATGGCAGGAAGAGTATTTCATTGGCTAGCGGGGTCTTGAAAGGAAACAAAAAAACCTGAGAGTCAGAGATTGTTATTTGTCTAGTCTTTCCGAGACGGACATTGATACGGTGTTAGATATTGAAGCTGCCTCTTTTCCCTCGCCATGGAGTAGGGCGTCTTTCGAAGGAGAGCTAGCTGAAAAGACTTCACGTAGTCTGGTTATCAAGAAAAAACAGCAAGAGAAACAGGACCGGGTTATTGCCTACCTTTTCTTCAGGCTTCTTGAAGACGAGATGTATATAATGAATCTTGCCGTAGATCCGGTGTACCGGCGCTGCGGCGTGGCCACCTTCTTGCTCGAGTACAGCCTCAAACTAGCCAGAAGATATAGTTCTAAGAAAGCTTTCCTGGACGTTCGCGCGTCTAATGATTCAGCCATCAAGCTTTATAAGAAGATGGGCTTTTGCGAAGTAGGTCGACGACAGAGATACTATTTGGAAACGCGGGAAGATGCTGTTGTCATGGTTAAGGAAGTGACCAGGGCGGCGGACCAAGATATCCAAGTGTGAAAGCCGTCCAACAAACTTGCCAAGGAGCCTAGTACTATGTCAAAGCGAAAACCCTTGATCGCTGGAAACTGGAAGATGTACAAGGCCGGTCCGCAGGCCGCAGAGCTTGCAAACCGGTTGAAATCGTTGGTGTCGGATATCACGGACGTGGATATCATGGTTGCCCCTCCGTTTACGGTCCTGGAGATTGTGGCAGAGATTCTGGAAGGATCAATCATAGACCTTGGGGGGCAAGACTTGTTCTGGGAGGTCGAAGGGGCATACACTGGAGAGATCTCGGCCTCCATGTTAAAGGCTGCAGGATGCACGCATGCGATTATTGGCCATTCCGAGAGGCGTCAATACTTTGGCGAGACCAATGCAACGGTGAACAGGAAGGTTCGGGCAGCCCTCATTGGAGGCCTGATCCCTGTGGTTTGTATTGGAGAATCTGAGACGGAACGGGAATCGAATCAGACCTTTTCTGTGGTGCAAGAGCAATTGGAAAAAGGCCTGGAAGGCCTGGGTTCTGATGAGGTTCAGAGGATCACAATAGCGTATGAGCCTGTCTGGGCCATTGGTACTGGTAAGACGGCAACTACCGGTCAGGCCCAAGAGGTGCACGAATTCATCCGGCGGCGCATGGAAACAGCCCATGGGAATTCGGTTGCAAGCGCTGTCCGGATATTGTATGGTGGGAGCGTAAAGCCCGAAAATACCAGCGATCTCATGGCAATGGCAGACATTGATGGGGCATTGGTAGGAGGCGCCAGTCTTGATGCTGATTCCTTTGCGACCATTGTTCGCTTAGCCATGGATGTTGTGGGTGATAAAGCTTGAGGATTGGAGTAGTTTTGAAATGTCAACGGTCTTCATTATTGTTCATATTATTGTAGCCGTAGCATTGATACTTATTGTCCTTTTGCAAACCGGCAAAGGGGCAGACATGGGAGCAGCCTTTGGTGGAGGATCGAGCCAGACCCTTTTCGGAAGCGGTGGCGCATCAACCTTTCTTACTAGACTGACTACAATTGCTGCCATAGTCTTTATGCTCACATCCTTAGGGCTAGCCTATCTATCGGGCCATCGGTCTGCCCGATCGGTGGTGTCCCCCGCAGCAGAGCAAACAGAGCAGGCGGCATCAAAGCCTCCGGTTCAGGCAGAACAGGTGCCGTCAGAGGTGCCGGCTCACCCTGTGGCTAAAGAGGGTGATGTGGCAGAAAGGAGCCCGCAGCAGCCCTGGGAAGGTCAGTCGAAGCAACAACCTGGGGAGTGACAGGGGAGAAGCCTTATAATTTGGGAAAACAGGTTGCGCCGAAGTGGTGGAATTTGGTAGACACGCTGTCTTGAGGGGGCAGTGGGTTATGCCCGTGCGGGTTCAAATCCCGCCTTCGGCACCATTTACAGTATAGATTCATAACAGGGGGAGTTGGGAGACGAGCCTAATTCCCCATTTTTTTCTGGGAAAGCTTTCACATATCTCTTCTGGCTCGTATGCATTGTTGCCCTTTTTTCTCTAAAGTTTTTTTCAGATATGACGATCTAAGGATTGAGGGGGAAGTCTCGGGTCAGTGGCGAAAAATTTCTCTCTACAAAAATAAAAGAGTTTGAGATGAGATAACGCCCCGACCCTGGTGTTCCCCCTTCTGCTTTTGGGGCATCTCGATCCGTCAAGATAAAAGCCTGGTTTGGACTCTATCCTTACGACCTGACACACACAGGCTATTAAACTTATCTTGCTCATCCATCATCCGCTTGCATTAGGTTAAGCTTTATAAAATATGCCTATGTGTCCGAATTGCAATACTTTTTTTGTACAAGAAGTGAAAGAACTGGCTAAGAATCTTAGCTTGCATTGTCCTTTTTTACGGTGAGGGGTGTCGCGGGAAAAGGGTTGTTTAGAAATCTGTGGCGATACACACTTTTGCCTTGATTTTTCGACTGACCGTGGTATATACGTAAAATACAGACACTACGCAGGCTTTGTTGTCTGTCGGTGTTTCATCCTATGTGCCTCTGGGGGTTGCGGGTATTCCCTTCCCTCGGAGGTTTTTCTTTTTCTTGACCACACCATCTTTCGTGCTTATCTTTTTATTAGTGGTAGTGGTCTGGGGCCGGTGGCGACATTTAGTCTCACCACACCTATATGAAATATAGGATGAGACACCGGCCCCGGCTCCGGCTCTACCGCTTTTTTTGAGATTTTTTCCTTTCTCTTTGCTTCCCTATTCATTTCCCTTCATGCCTTCAGCGGTTAAATTACGACATACATTTTTGCTATTCATGACCCTTTTTCGGCTTTTCAGATCATTGGGAGCAAGGGCTTGACCCACGTGTCTGGTTCCTCTATAATTTAAAAATTACCTGCAGCGTGCTGCAGGTAATCTTCGACCGTAAGGAAGTTTATCATTTTTAGATTGTTTGCATCCCCTTGCTCCGCACGGGCATGCAAACTTAAACACCTGCTGCGCAGGTGGTTATTTAGACGCTCCCGCAGTCCCGCTTTGGCGGGATGTGGAATGCGCTCACTTTTGCGGTTCAGCGAAATTTAATAGGTGCTGATCTGTTCACAGATTGCCAGCCAAATTCATTGAGGAATCCGTGCCTGCTAATTTACCCCCAGAATATTTTGAAGTTGAAAGGCGGTATCGCGAGGCCAAGGCCCCGGCTGAAAAAGTCAAGGCCCTGGAAGAGATGCTTGCGGTCATTCCCAAGCACAAGGGCACGGATAAACTCAGAGCCGATTTCAGGCGTCGCCTCTCCAAGCTAAAGTCCCAGCAGCAGACAAAAAAGGCAACTAGTAGGCGAGATATAGGCTACAGGATCGACCGGGAAGGAGCAGGACAGGTAGCACTTATCGGTGCTCCGAACGTGGGCAAATCGGCATTGGTGGGAGCCCTTACCAATGCCGCCCCTGAAGTAGCTGACTTTCACCACACCACACGGATACCAACCCCCGGTATGATGCCCTTTGAAAACATCCAGATTCAACTGATCGATACGCCGCCCATCACCCGGGAGTACATGGAACCCTGGCTTCCAGACATAATCCGCAGGGCCGATGTGATCTTGTTGGTTGTGGATGTGACCACAGACCCTGTTCAACAACTGGAGGAGACAGTTGCCCTGCTTGAAGAAAAGCGAATTGCCCCCCTGCGCCTTGCCCATTTGTATGAAGGGCGCCAGGGTTGGACTTTAAGACCTGTACTGGTGGTTGCCAACAAGAACGACAACGTCCGGGCTGAAGAAAACTTTCAGATCTTCAATGACCTCCTGGAAGATGACTGGCCCATGGTGACGGTCTCGGCAAGTACGGGGCATAACCTCGAATTACTGAAACAAATACTGTTTGAACGGCTTGAGATCATACGGGTCTATACCAAGGCAAGGGGCAAGGCGCCGGACCGGAACGCGCCATTTGTCCTAAAGAAAGGGGCTACAGTCCAAGATCTTGCTAGTAAGATCCACAAAGAATTTGTAGAAAAGTTCAAATTCGCCAAGGTATGGGGTAATGGGGTCTATGACGGCCAGATGATCCAGAGAGACTACATGTTGCAGGATGGAGACGTGGTGGAACTGCATTTGTGATAATTGACCATGGGACGTGTTTTTATCTCTCACAGAGATCGCAGAGACACAGAGTTCTTGAGCAGATTCCCTGATAGGGGAAATCTGCTCAAACCGCCATCCCGCTGTCGCGGGACACATTTACTGACCTAAATGCCTGTGTATATAATCCGATGGTCGCATGACGCAGGTTATACCAATGCCACGGCAGTGGCTGAGTGTTTTGTCTGATTTTTCCTCTCAACAAATCAGACAAATTATCTGTCTCTGAGATCTCTGTGGACTCAAGCGATCGAAGAGAGCGGGCGAGAGACTCATACAGTACTTAGTGCGGGGAGAAAAACAGAATGAGCAGAAAAAATGCAAACACCAGTTTTCCGGTGATCCCTTCAGACAGGGAAGATGATCTTCATAACCTCGAGTTTGCCGATTCAGCGGACCTGGTGCTGTTTGTCGCAGGGAACCAATTCATGGTCATGGACGAACTGATTCATGTGTTTCGAGAAAAACACCCGGATGTAAAGAAAATTTTCTATGAGACACTTCCGCCTGGCCTGGAGCTAAAACAGATCCTGGCGGGCGGTGCTCTCTTTAGAGATAGGGTAATAGACATAGTCCCCGATGTGTACGCATCTGTTACTGAAAAGGCCATGGAGCGCCTTGAAGAGCATGGGCTCATTACAAAAGGAGACTACTCTCTATATCTTCACAACCGTATCGTATTAATGGTGCCAGAAGGCAATCCTGCGCAGATTGTGTCAGTCGCTGATCTGGGCCGAGAAGGGGTGCGCATTTCACAGCCGAATCCGAAATATGAGGACATTGCCTATTATATCATGGACATGTATCAACAGACAGGTGGAGAGGGTCTTGTGCACCATATCATGGAAGAAAAACGGGCCGAAGGTACAACTATTCTGACGGTCGTGCATCACAGGGAGACTCCACTGAGAATCTTAAAGGGGACAGTTGATGTGGGGCCGGTCTGGGCAACGGAGGTTATACATGCGCAGCAGGGCAATCTTTCGGTTGATATGGTTGAACCCGGAGAGGGCTTGGATCAGAGGGACAGGATAAACTATTATATTTGCAGATTAAAGAAAGGTGTTAATGCTGAGAATGCAAGAAAATTCCTTGATTTCATAAAGTCGGCCCGTGCTCAGGGGATCTATGAATCTTACGGCTTTGTGCCTCATTTTTGAAGGAGATAGCATGGAACCAAATGGAAAAGATGCGTTGATAGAGGAGATTGACAAGGAACTTCGCGCAATTGGTGCTAGGCTAAAAAAAGCTTTTTCCAAAACCGACGCACTGCTAAAAGAAGCTGCAAGAGAAAAAGAGGAGGCTGAGGAAACCGACAACGACAAGACAGATTAGGCATACTCTCACATGATTACCATAGGTTTTTCATCGCATCGTGCTGAAGCCCTTCCTTACGCGGGTCGGCAAATGGAACAGCACCAGGTCATCGTGCTTGAGGAAGCACCCTCGCCAGACTTTTTGGATATGCTCGATCATCGACTTCCCATTGAGGAGTATATGATGGGTCTCGATTCAGGATTTCCCGAATTTGAACGCCAGATGTGCGTTCTGCTACGGGAGTTGCACAGCAAAGGCCGGCAGATCATTCAAGTGGAGCCTTATCTTGAGATTCTCCTTCAGATTCACGAATTCCTTTCAGACGGCAAAACGCCAGAAGATATAGTGAAAGCCCCGCGCCTTGGAGACGTCTATAAGGCGGAAAAACACGCCACTGGGGCGCTGCTTAATTACTATACTCATTCTCTGAAGGCGCCGTTTGATGAAGTGGTACAGACAGTAAAGGCCTTTGCCAGGGCCGATGCTGCTCGGCTGATGCTGCGAGAGCGCATGCGCGCACAGGCGATCAAACCCCTGGTTTCAGACGGGGTGGATGTTTATGTAGAGGCCGGCTACATCCATTATCCCCTATATCATTACTTGAAGAGTGCCCTTGGGCGTGCCCAAAGGATTCGTGTCGTATACTTGCTTGCACCTGTAGTTCGCAGGCTTCAAGGAAGGCGCCGGAATATGGGGCCGGGCGACATTCTCACGCTTTACTATGCCCTTCATGGGAGGGTGCCGGAGGATCAGGCAGATTTGCTGGCGGCTCGGAGCCTGATCTATATAAAGTTGCTTCAAAAAGACGAGTTGCTTCCTGGAGACTCTGATGCCCCCCACAGCGAGGACGAGGTCAGAGTAAATCGGGTCGTGGATAGTTTAAGCTTTGAGGACTGCCGAAGACTTTTTGATCGAATTCGACTGGCAAAGCGGGAAGGGGCACTCCAGGTAGTGCAGTCCTATCTGACCGCTGGTGAGAGGTCGAAACCAATCAGAAGCATGCCCTTTAGCAGGTGAGCGTATTATGTGCAGTTTCAAAATAACCATATATATAACACTGGTCAGCCTTTGGCCAACCATTCAGCAAGGAGGAGGAGATGTCTGACAAAGAGAAATTCTTGAAGTTTTTTGAAGAGGTTGGGATCAGGAGCACGGATATACAACCCGAAGATGTTATTATCGAGATGGATGAAGATGTGCCGTGGGGGTTCGCCCTGAGTGTAGGTCAGGTGTGGTTTTTGTTTGGCAAGGATGACGAGTACCTTGGACTTCTCAATGATGAAACCATGCAGTTTGAGCCAAAGGAAGGGTAGGTGGAACTTAGTCCCTGCCCGTTCATAAATAACCTGTAACAGAGAAATCCCTTTTTGCTTTATCTAAAACGTTTTTTGATAAATCTAAGGCTTGCTCCAGGCGATTCGGCACGTAGTGAAGCTTTGCGCTAAACTCGCCCTTTGGGCTCAAACAGTTCGAATCGCTGATCTTCCGCTTCGCCAAGATTTATTAGCAAAAAACGTTTTAATGACCGCTCAAAGGGATTCCTGTTTAGGGCAGCAGTCTCTTAAGCACGAGCACTGTAAGTTTTCAGTTCATAAATGAGAGGTTTTTTCGATGAGCAAGGCCGCACAAGGGTTTTCGTTGAGGCGTACGCGGCAGTACGCCGCAGATGGAAACCCGCGGAGAACGCCGCTCATGGGAAAAAGAGCCATTTATGGATGGAAACTACGCTATGCCAGTGACAGCCCGATAATATCAGACCTGGCGCTCACGCGTTCTATCTTGACTAGTATGGTGCCTTCCGGTTTGAGATCTGTTCCGGAGTTTAAGGGGAGCGAGCATTCAATCATGTAGTTGGTGAGGAGTACAACATACCTTTGATGCCGTTTTTCAAGGACCAACGCCTCTTCTTTCTGCCCTACACGACGTTCAAGGTATTTTAGGATCCAATAGCGTACGCGTTCCTTCTGAAGGACATTAATGTAGCTCATGGGTTGCTCAACAGCCTGGACAATGAATCTAAGGTCTTCATCAGAATATAAGTCCCCCAGTCCGAGAAGGCCTCTCAGCTGGCGTTGTGTGGATAGGTCAAGGTATTTTCGTAAAGGGGAGGTCAGGGTAACATAGACGTCCAGTCCAAGACCCGCATGGGGTTCGGGTTCGAGTCCAAGGATGACCCGGCTCAAGAGCCTCCGCTGCATCCAGTTTTGATAAAGTGTCCCACCTCTTTCGTCAATGAGACGTCCACGGGGTTCCAATTGAGCCCTGTAAATGGTTGATTGCTCCTGCTCTCTGAAGAATCGGCCTGCCAGCCAATTGGCCAGAATCATACATTCTGACACCATCAAGCGACCTGGGCTTTCTCGATTTATCAGAGTTACCGATATATCTTTCTTGTTGTTTATCCAGACACTCATCTCAGGGAGCGTGAGTTGAATAGCCCCAGCATTTAAACGGAACTTTCGCAACTTTTGCGCCACTTCATAGATTGCTGCAAGCTCTGGATCTTGATCCACCATCAAGTTAGCATCATAATAGGTTAGCTGGCGGTTTACCTGGATAATACTCGGAAAGATTTCATACTCCAGCACCCTTGCCGAATGGTCAAGCCGCGCAGCTATGCTTATGGCTAAGTGATCTCGACCCTCCTTCAGGCTACAGAGGTCTTCTGCCATGGGTTGTGGGAGCATGGGGATGCGTTTGTCCGGCATGTAGATCGAACTGCTCCTGGCCAAGGCCTCCTCGTCCACCGCGTTTCCCTTTTCCAAGAAGTGCGATACATCAGTTACGTGAACCCAAAGCCGGAACCCATCTTCTTCTGGCTCAATACTGATGGCATCGTCAAAATCGAGCGTACCCTGGCTGTCAATAGTGATGGTTGACAAATTGGTAAGGTCTCGCCGTTTTCCATCCGGCTCTATCTTCGTTTTCTTGGAATTAATCTGCCTCTCAGCCTCCACGACTTCGGGCGGGAAGGTATCAGATATCCCGAATCTGTGTAGGTTCAGATTTTCATCGTGATCCCAAATTCCAAGTTTTACCAGGAGTTGAAATGGCCCATCCTTTGGGTCCAGGCCAGACCGTGAAACGATCTCCTTACCTATGTCATAGTGGGGGCTCTCCTTTTCGAAGAGGTAGAAAGCCCGCACTATCTCAATAATTTCTTCCTTGTCCGGTGGGACTGATGGATGCGGTGTCTTCAAGACCTCCTGTATCCACTTGCTTCCATCCTCAATAGTATGAGCTTTTCTTGCTTCCTGCGCGGCTTGGGCCGCAATCTGAGCTACCCGTTCAGGGCTGTTTGGGAAAAATCGATTGGTGTCAAATTTGAAATAAAGACGATCCTCAAAAAGTGCTCGCATGACAGCCGAGGTATAGTCGCTGGTGAGCTCGCCATCAAAGGAGAATTCTGCCACGGTCTGCAGGTCAATCCATGTAGCCTCGGTGTGAAGCACCTCCCATAGTGCTTCGACGTCTATTTGCCTCTGTAACTGCCTTCTCTTTGCCACGGTGTTCTGCAGACGATTAACTAGAGCGTCTCTACCTATGCTCGGATCAAGATGCTCACTGCTGACATGTGCCAGCCTTTTTTCCGAATGGCTTACCTCGCGGTTGTGCTCAGTGAGCATACGAACCTTTTGATTCCTCTTACTTAAGACAACAGCGCAAACAATCTGCTTGCGATCGATATATTCAACAACAGTGCCTGGTTCCATATGTCGGCTTATAGCAACGGGGTCAATGAAAGTCAATAAAGCCAGAATT
>JAUWXJ010000183.1 GCA_030616425.1 Desulfobacterales bacterium
AGGTACACTAGCTGCTCTAGCATGGTTGATAGCTTCAAGCGTTTGAGGCATTACCCCATCATCGGCAGCTACTACCAAAACAACTAGATCCGTTATTTCCGCCCCCCGGGCACGCATAGCCGTGAATGCCTCATGGCCAGGTGTGTCAAGGAACACGATTTGCCCGTTGTTTACGGTCACATCATAGGCTCCGATATGCTGGGTGATGCCGCCCGCCTCACCATCCATGACGTTAGTTTGCCGTATGCCATCCAACAGGGACGTCTTGCCGTGGTCCACATGTCCCATAATAGTCACCACAGGCGGTCTGGGTCTTAATTTCTCTGGATCATCCTTTTCAGGACGGATGAGACTCTCTTCCTCAAAAGTGACCTTTTCGGCTTCGTAGTTGAATTCGCTTGCAACCACGCCAGCGGTTTCAAAATCAATGGCTTGATTCAGGGTGGCCATGACGCCAAGAGCCATCAATTCCCTGATTACCTCTCCCGCCTTTACTCCCATCCGCTTGGCCAAATCTGATACCAGGATCGCTTCGTCGATCCTGACACGACGTTTGATGGCCTTGGGCGTGGTAATCAACGTTTTTTCGCCCTTGATTGCCGTCTTTCCCTTACGGTACCTTCGGCCTTTGCGGGCTCTGAGGGCTTTTTCGTCGTAAAGATCCGATCTGTCCAGGACCTCCTTCTTTCGAAAGGTTATCTTTTTCTTGAAGAACCGCCTATCTTCTTTTGACTTAACAGGTTTCTGTTTATCCTTTTTTCTTGGCTTGCCTTTAGCGGCCACCGATGGCTTTTCTTCTTTGGGAACAAGTTTCAGGTGTGTTGCAGGCTTTTTCTTGTCTTTGAGCTGTGCAGCTACCTCTTCTTGAGGGGTCACATCGGCAGCTGGTTTGACTTCCGGCATCTTAATGATCTTAGCTGGTTGTTCTTTTTTTGTCTTTCGTTTCTTCTTTGCCTTGGCTGTTTTCGCAGATTTTTTCTTTTTAGGTTTAGTCTCCACCTTTGCAGCCTTGGAGGGAGTCTCCTCAGGCGTTTCAACCTCGGTCTTGACTGCGGGCTTCTCTGACTCAGCAACCTTGGCCACCTTTTCTTCGACCTTGGACGGGATCTCGTCCTCTACCTTTTCTGCGGGGGTAATTACTTCAACTCCCGGTTTTTTTTCGACTATTTTTTTCCGCCTTCTAATAATCGTGCCTTTGATTCGTTTCTCAGTGACAACTTCTGACGTCTCTTGGAAAAGGGCTTCTTTGATGCCAGGAAATGCCTCTTCATCTATGACGCTCATGTGGCTCTTCACGGGGATATTCATCTCTCTCAGCCGTTCTAGAAGCACTTTGTTCGTCATATTGGCTTGTTTGGCAAGTTCATAAATTCGGATTTTTGCCATTCATTTCCCCCTGCTGGCGAAGCCCCTAAGTTTTCTCCTCCGGCTCAGTTGTGTTACTCGGATCATCCCCATCAACCACAGCACCATCAAGGCTGTCCTCCTCAGCCGTTGCTTCGGACATGTCTTTATCACTTTTTGTATAGTCGTTTTCAGCCATTGCCTCAAGCGCCTGCCCGGCCGACTTTAACAGGGTTCGGGCCTTTTTGTCGCTAATCCCCTTAATCTGAATCAGTTCCTCAACAGAGGCGTTGGCAAGTTCTTCAATTGAATACAAACCTTGTTCGTAAAGGGCATCCGCTGTGCTGGACCCTACACCTGGAAGGCCCATCAAGGAGTCATAGCCGGTGCGCATGGTTTCGCTGTAGCGGGTCTCACTCTTTACATCGATGTTCCACCCTGTCAGCTTAGAAGCAAGGCGCACGTTTTGGCCCCGTCTTCCGATAGCCACTGATAAGTATTCATCCGGCACAATTACTTCCATAGAGCGGTTGGCTTCGTCAATCACAACCCGGGAGACCTCAGCTGGTGCAAGGGCATTGCACACAAACTTTGCCGGGTCACTGCGCCAAGGGATGATATCGATCTTTTCTCCTTTCAATTCGTGGACCACACTTTGAACCCGCGTCCCTTTCATTCCAACACACGCGCCCACAGGATCAATATCCGAATCATTGGATGTTACGGCTATCTTTGCACGACCGCCCGGTTCGCGGGCTGCAACCATGATGTTTACGATTCCCTCGCTAATCTCCGGCACCTCGGTTTTAAATAGCGCTACCAGGAGCTCCGGATGAGTTCGAGACAGTATTATCTGGGGCCCGCGGGACTCATGCAGGACATCTAATATGTAGGCCCGAATCCTATCTCCTCGACGATAGGTCTCCTTTGGAACCTGCTCACGTACAGGAAGGATCGCTTCAGTCCGGCCCAAATTAACGATTACATCCCGTTTATCTACCCTTTGAACGATCCCGTTGATGATTTCCCCTTTTCTATTGATAAAACTTTCGTAGACTACACTCCGTTCAGCATCCTTCATCTTCTGTATAATAACCTGCTTTGCCGACTGTGCTGCAATTCTTCCAAAGGTTGCTGTGTCCATCTTAGTCCCTATGCTGTCTCCCACCGCACACCCTGAGTCAAGCTTACGCCCCTCCTCCAAGTCTATTTGTAGTTCCGGTTCGGTGATCTTCTCAACTACGTCTTTGAACTGGAAAACCTCAATTTCGCCCAGTTCGTCATTATAGCGGACTTCGATATCTACCTCGGTTCCAAATTTCTTCCTGACAGCAGACCTGAGCGCTTCCTCTAGCGTCGTAATGAGAATTTCCTTGTCAATGCCCCGGTCGCGACTGACCTGTTCAACGACCCTTTTTACATCTGACATTAGCATTTTCGACACCCTCTATACCATTTCGGATTTTAGATTTCGGATTTAGTATAACAATTTGCTTTTGCTGCCTTGCAAGTATTCGTCAAAGGGTTGCGGCCCGCCCTGGCGCGACTTGATCGAGCACTATGTTGCTTCTGGGATACTTCGGACATAGAAGCTATAGGACTCAGTCCTTGCAAGCCAGGTCTGGGCCAGGGTTGCGCAGCTCGTTTAGCGCAAAGCTTCACTTCGTGTCGGTGCTCGGTTTACGTTAAACGGCCCG
Source organism: Desulfobacterales bacterium (assembly GCA_030616425.1). GTDB lineage: Bacteria > Desulfobacterota > Desulfobacteria > Desulfobacterales. Next base: position 3,042 of record JAUWXJ010000183.1, read on the forward strand.
CCCTGGCGCGACAGATCGTAGAGGCGGGTTTATCCCGCCCGAATGACAGGCGGCGTAAAGCCGCCCCTACGAGAAAAACCCGGTCTGGGCCAGGGTTTTGAAAAATGACACAACCGATAGCCGTTAAACGTAACGAGCAGCGTAACCGATAGACCGTAGACGTTAACTTGTTGCCTTATGACGATTTCCAGTCCAGATGCGCCTTCACAATTGTTTCATAGGGAATAGCAACTGGATGGTCATCAACCATGAGCCTGACCATATCTTCTGAAAATCCAGCGAGCACTCCCTTGAAATGCTTTTTCCCTTCCACAAGGCGATTAGTCCTTATCACTGCCGGTCTGCCTTCAAAATAGAGAAAATGTTTTGGCTTTGTTAATGGCCGGTCAAGGCCTGGGGAGGAGACCTCAAGGTGATAGGGATCGTTACTGTCGATCTTTGCATCCAGGATGTCTAACAGCTGATTGCTGATAGTGGCACAATCGTCCAAGGTAACCCCCCCTTGTTTGTCAACGAAGACCCGCAGGACCCACCCCTTGGGTTCTCTTTGATATTCCACGTCGATCAAGCTCATCCCTTCTGATTTCAGGAGCGGTTTTACCAAAAGCTCCACATCGGCGATTAACTTTTGGGTCCACTCACTCATCGTGCCAGATGCTCATCCAACGGTCTATTTCCCCATTGGATCCAAGTTTTCCAACAAAAAAACGGGCCTTTGCCCGTTTCCCACGCCACGGTCTATCTCAACGATTTTCTTATTGAACTTCTTGAGAAAAAACCAAAGGCAAAGGTTATCACAAAAATCCGCTGATCAAAGCAGATGCTTGGCTACCCTGCCCAGCAAGCATTGCCTCGAAGAGGGAAAAGGGCGAATCCCGCTTTAGGCGGGACACAACATGGAGCGGGCAACGGGGCTCGAACCCGCGACACCAAGCTTGGGAAGCGTGTACTCTACCAACTGAGCTATGCCCGCTTTATAAAATCGCATGGCGATTTTATATAACGTCCGCCTGCGGCGGACTCAAAACTGGAAATTCTTACAGAATTAATTAATCAATTTATAACTTTTTTCTGGAATTGTCAAACATTTTTCGTGTGGCCGACACCAGATCAAAAAATCCCGAAAATCGGCTTTTAATAGAGGTTTGAGTGTGATATTTTCCAAAACTTACTAAGTGGGGCATAGTATTGTTTGCAATAAATAACGCTTTCACCCCCAAGTGGGATCTCTTTTTGAGTCAGCTCAAACCTCATCCTGCTCGTTGGCGGCAGAATGCATTGAACTCCATGAACCAGGCACACGTCAATGTGGGATACAAGCTCAGTAGCCATTTGTAAATG
>JAUWXJ010000195.1 GCA_030616425.1 Desulfobacterales bacterium
GCAAAATCGAGAAAGTAGCGGGCCATATTCACCATGCAGGTATTCTCATCCATCACAAGCATCCCCCCTGAACCCATGATGGATCCCACACGGGTCAATGATTCATAGTCCACAGGGAGATCCAGAAGATCCTCAGGGATGCAGCCACCAGAAGGCCCACCGGTTTGCACGGCCTTGAACTTCCTGTTACCTTTGATCCCGCTACCAATATCAAAGATGATCTCTCGCAAGGTCGTTCCCATGGGAACTTCCACAAGCCCGGTGTTTTTGACATTTCCGGTCAAGGCAAGGACCTTTGTTCCTTTACTCTTTTCCGTGCCTATGCTGTTGAACCACTTTCCACCCTTAACGATGATGATCGGGACGCAAGAAAAGGTTTCTACATTATTCAGAACAGTCGGCATTCCCCAGAGCCCGACGATGCTGGTGTTGGGTCTGGGGAGTGGTTTGGGAAAACCACGTTTGCCTTCAATCGACATGACCAGGGCGGTTGATTCCCCGCAGACAAAGGCCCCTGCACCGCTTACGATCTCAATCTCAAAATCAAATCCGCTCCCCATGATATTGCGGCCCAGAAGCCCCAGGTCAGTTGCCTGTGCAATGGCTGTAGACAAGTGTCGAACAGCAAGAGGATATTCAGACCGAACGTAGATGATCCCCTTGCTGGCGCTCACGGCATAGCCCGCAATGATCATTCCCTCGAGTACGCTGTGGGGATCGCCTTCCATGACACTACGGTCCATAAAGGCCCCGGGGTCCCCTTCGTCGCCATTGCAAATAATGTATTTCTCTTCACCAGGGGCGTCGCGCGACGACTCCCACTTGCGCCCGGTCGGAAAACCTGCGCCGCCCCGACCGCGCAGGCCTGACTCCTTTATACAGGCAATCACTTCCTCGGGACTCCATTGGCTCAGGACTGTGGCTGCAGCCCGGTAGCCATCCACCTTTATATAGTCTCCAATGTTGTTGGGGTCTATTTTCCCGCAATTCCTTAGCACAACCTTGACTTGTTTTTTATAAAAGGGAAGCTCAACCTCATAAATCTTTCTTTCTCCTGTTTGAGGGTCTTTATAGGTAAGTCTCTCTATGATCTCGCTGCCAAACAGTGTCTTTTCAACGATCTCCGGGACGTCTTCCGGGGTCACGCTGTGATAGAAGATATCTTCAGGCCTTATGGCGACGATGGGGCCCTTTTCACAAAAGCCCTGGCATCCAGTCCTTTTTACAATAATGTTCTTTTCTTCTTCCTGAGCCTTGATCTCTGTAAGGAAGGCCTCGTAGATCTTCTGACTTCCGGAGACGCCGCAGCCGGGCACACCGCAGATAGTCACGTAGGTTGCGTCAGGGCCTTCTTGAGCAACCACGAATTCCTTGAGACGCTCCAGGTCTTTGAAGCTCCTTATTCGTCTGAAAGCACCTTTTTCCTCAGCAGCTGTCATCGTCTAATTTCTTTGGCTTGCAGTTCTAAAGTTTTTTTCTTGCCTTTAGTGGGCTTCTTTTTATCTTCGGTAGAAGTTTATCCATCAACTCAAACTTCAGATCCGAAGGCGAAACCTTGGCGTGGACATCACTGTCTATCATCACGACCGGTGCCATGGCACATGAGCCAACGCACGCAACCCGCTCAAGGCTGTACTTGTAATCTTCAGTCGTCTGGCCGGTCTTGATTCCGAGCAAATATTGAGCCGTTTCCAGAATGTCCCGGGCGCCGCGCACATGGCAGGCGGTCCCCTGGCAGACTCTCACAAGGTGATCCCCCCGTCGTGTCAAATAGAAGTGAGCATAGAAGCTTGCCACACTGAAGACCTGGCTTGCAGGAAGCCTCAGAAAGTCCGCGACCCCGGCCAGGGTCGCCTCCGGCAAATAGCCGAATTCTTCCTGGACCCTTTGAAGCATGGGGATCAACGCCCCCCTTTTCCCCTCAAAAACCGAAAGGATCTTTTTTAACCTTGCTTCGAGCATTGTAATCCCTTATCGTTTTCCTTGTATAATTTCCTCAGCCAGACCTACGTCAGCAGGGCTTCCAATAAAGACCGGCACCCTCTGGTGGAGGTGCCCGGGTTTAATATCAAGGACCCTTTCAGTGCCGGTGCTTGCAGCCCCCCCTGCCTGTTCCACCACAAAGGCAAGTGGATTGACCTCGCACATGAGCATCAGCTTTCCGTGGGGTTTCAGGGGGTCCTTGGCATCCGCAGGATACATGTGAATTCCGCCCTTCAGTAAGTTCCGGTGAAAATCTGCCACAAAAGAACCAGTATAGCGCAGGGTGTAGGGCCTCCCTGTCTTGATATCCGGAGTCTTGAAGTATTCAACTATGTCCTGGACTTTGTCGTCCCAGAAGTAGTAATTGCCCTCGTTGACGCTATAGGTTTTTCCTTTCTCCGCTATCCGGATGTCCTCGTGGGAAAGAAGAAACTCGCCGATCCTCGGCTCCAACGTAAAGCCGTGAACACCACTTCCTGTGGTATAAACCATCATCGTACTCGAACCATAGATAAAATACCCGGCGGCAACCTGGTCGCGACCCGGCTGCAAGACATTCGTCATAACACTCATGTCGCCCGTATTCACCTTTCTAAGGATCGAAAAAACCGTACCAACGTCAATATGGACGTCAATATTGGTAATCCCTCCAAGGGGGTCAAAGACCAGGATGTAGTCTCCTTTTTCGTATTTAGGTGGAATGGCAATCAGATCAGCCTCTTTCTTGGAAGCCATACACCAGAGATGGCCAATGTGACTAACGCGATTGACGATCGTTGCGTTGGCAAATTCGGCCAGCCTTTGGAAATGTTCTTCGTCCACACCTTCGCTTCCCACAACGCCCAGATCCTCAGTCAGATTCGCCTTGTTCACCTTCTGTCCGATGATCTTCGCCGCCACCGTGAGTTCGGCCAGCAGTGCCGTAAAGGCTCCGGTCGCCTCGGGTTGCTCTTTTTGCTTGGCCAAGATGTGCTCGGTCACTGTTATCCCTTTAGCCATTTTCTACTCCTTTTCTCGAAATATTGTTACGGAACAAACAAAAATGAAAGTTTTTAGTTTAATACCTGGACGTTACAGTGTCAAGGAGATTTAAAACAAGCTATTACGCGACCAGAAAACTTTCTATCCCTGTTATATCTATCTGATTACTAGCAAGCCCTAGAACTTCCCTGTCAACATCCATGCAGAGCCCAAGAAGTTGGGGGTACAGGATGGACGGCACACGGTTGTTTGCGCCCCCGCTGGATTCCTTCATCTTCTTTGCTGTATCGAACTGAACCTGACAGAACGTGCATGCCGTGGCCAGGTAATCGGCACCTGCCTTCTTTGCATCCGTCAATTTCTTCTCAGTAAAATTCAACGACAGCTCGTCATTCGTCCCTAGCAACGGGTTGCCGCAACATTCAAGCCGGGTGGGCCAGTCAACGCTTTCGGCACCGGTGACTTCTACTAGTCGATCAAACAGCGAAGGTGCCACAGGGTCGTCAAACTGAACAATATTGCCGGGACGTAATGCGTGGCACCCATAGTGGGCGGCAATTTTAAGGTTTTCATAGGGCCTAGTTATTTTTTCCTTGATTGCCTCAATACCCACATCGTTGTAGAGAACAGTGAGAAGATGCTTCACCTCAATATCTCCCTTATACTTCAGGCCTTCTCTGGCAAGGATCGCATTGACCTTTTCCCGCAAAGAATCATCTTCCCTCATGAGATGGTCCGCCATGCGGAGCGTGCCGTAGCCACACTTGCATAAGGTTATCATGTTTAAGTTCCGCCCTTCAGCCAACGCCAGATTCCTGGCCGAAGAGAGCACAAACGCATTGAAATCGATATTCCTCAATGGATACCCGCAACAACCGAACTCCGGGATATCTACCAATTCGACACCGAGTT
>JAUWXJ010000102.1 GCA_030616425.1 Desulfobacterales bacterium
ACCACCAGGTCCATACGGTCGTGCGGGTTACCCTTTCCCATCTTGGTACCACTGCCACAGGTGACAATTGCAAGATTCTCCCGGTTCGCATACTTAACCACTTCGGCGATTTGTTCAGCATTTTCTGGAAAGATCACCGCCTTGGGGGCTACATTATCCACGCTGTACCTGGCAGTGACCTCAGGGTCTGTCTTAACAAAATCCTGATCAAGGATTTCAGAAAGCCCTTTCAATATTGTGTTCTCTGCCACTTGAATACTCCTTTTCTATAAGTTCTCTGTTCGCGATGATCAAGTTAAATAGGACGCAGATTTTCGCAGATACACGCAGATAAGAATGTTTTATTTCTTAATCCAAAAAATCTGTGTTTATCCGCCAGAGGCGGATTAATCTGCGTCCAAAATGGGATTTCCTGTACTATCCGGTTAAAATGAAGGATTCCGAACAGCCTTCATGGGAATTCACGGGGCCGCATAGGACCATGCTACCACCGGCTGACATGACTCATTCCAAGTTCCTTGAATCGGGATAGGGTACAGGAATGAATCGCAGGGTCTCAGTGCACCCCCGCGGGGGACGGCACCACTTTGCCGGGATTTATGATATTACTCGGATCAAATGCATTTTTGATCTGGCGCATGAGCTCAATGTCATCCTCGGTAAAGACAAAGGACATTTCCTTCAGTTTTTCGGTGCCGATTCCATGTTCACCGCTGATGGTCCCCCCTGCGTCGGCGCAGATTTTTAGGATCTCCGTCCCTGCCTTATATACTCGGGCGAGTTCCTCCTTGTTTCTTTCGTCAAAGAGGATCAGCGGGTGAAGGTTCCCGTCCCCGGCATGAAATACATTCCCGATAGGAAGGTCATATTTTTTACCGACTTCCATAACTCTTTTGAGAACTTCAGGAAGTTTGGTGCGCGGAACAGTACCGTCACATACGAGGTAACTGGGGCGCAGTCGGGCAACCGCACCGAAGGCGCCTTTCCGCCCCGCCCAGAGTTCGGCCCTTTCGGCATCGCTTTTGGCCAGTCGGACTTCCCGCACATTGTGCCTCTTGCAGATCTCCATGACCTTTTCGGCCTGCCGTTCCATGCCGTCCGACATGCCGTCAAGTTCGATGATAAGCACGGCCGCGGCATCAAGCGGGTACCCAGCATGAACCGATTCCTCTACCGCTTTCATGACCAGATTATCCATCATTTCAAGGGTGGCGGGGACGATTCCCTCGGCAATGATGGCGGAGACGGTGTTACCCGCATCCTCGACAGACTCATATATGGCGAGCATGGTCTTTACGGCCTCGGGTGCGCGGATAATTTTCAGTATCATCTTGGTCACGATGCCCAAGGTGCCCTCACTGCCCACTAACAGGCCGATAATGTCGTATCCCGGGTTGTCCTGGGATTTTCCGCCGGTCCAGATTACTGTCCCGTCATTCAGCACGACCTCAGCGCCCAGAATATGGTTTGTGGTGACCCCATATTTTAGGCAGTGTGGTCCACCCGAGTTCTCGCCGAAGTTACCCCCCAGAGTGGATACCTTTTGGCTGGCCGGGTCAGGAGCGTAGACAAACCCCTTCTTGAGCAGCAAATTTTGCAGGTCCAGCGTGATAACACCGGGTTCCACCGTGACGGTGCGGTTTGGAATGTCGATTTCAAGTATTCGGTTCATTTGTGAAAAATGAACAAGAATTCCCCCTTTGAGGGGGACCGTCCCGCCACTGAGATTGGTCCCGGAACCCCGGGCGATAATGGGAATATCCTCCCGGTGAGCCAATGCTACTACCTTGGATACCTCCTCAGTGGAATCGGGTAAAACGACAACGTCCGGTCGACTCCTTTCAAGGGATGCGTCATAGCTGTAGAGCTCAAGATCCATGTCCGAATACAGGACGTGATCAGAGTCTACTATCTCTTTGAGCTGTTCGATTATTTTCTCTCTATCCATCTTGAATACCTCCCCAGTAAGCCGGGTCATAGGTCCGTCATGTCGCAAGGGCATGAGGAGCCTCTGTTCAGTTTAATTTCCATCAAACAAGGGTATGACATAGGGGCCTTCGGGCACCACGGCGATTTCCCTCTCGCCATGGGCCTTGATACTGGCCTCAATCGTCTCCTCGACAGAAGAGACGGGCTCAATATAGATATCCTTCAGGTCATCCCTGCTGAGCCCCGTGGCATAGAGCTGAATCTTGCCGACCCGAAGGGCCTTGATCAGCATCTCGGTCTGCCATTCGTCTATAAGGGCCTTGTCGCGCCCGTCCAAAATAGACATAAACTGGTCAGAGCCCACTTCGCAGAGGAGGCGCTGGGCAGCAATAAATTCCTGACTCCCCATCCCCTCCGAGCATTCACTGGCAATAATAATAGTCCCCCCCGGCTCAAGAATGTCGATGACACCGACCATGCCTTTCACTGTCTGGTAATAGGTTTTGTCCAGAGGGTATCCAGCACTTGTCGTGACAATAGTCTTGAAGCGACGGGAGACGGGAACCTCGGCATATTTCCTCATGAATGCCACCGCTTCAAGGTGGCTCATCTCGATATCCCCGAAATTGACAAACCCGATGCGCCGTTCTTCGTCGAGCACCACATTTAGCGCCAGCACCCCGCCGATGGCCCGGACGATTTCGATCTGTTCATTGTGAAGGGGGTTGCCGTCGATAATGCAGTTGGCCGCCTTGGAGTGCTCCAGGATGTGGGCTGTATGGAACTTCAGGATGGTATCCTGATAGGCCACACCCGGGGCAACCAGCTTGCGACCCCCTGAATATCCAGCCATGAAGTGGGGTTCCACAAGACCGGTAACGATCTTGACATCAGCGTCGACAAAGCGACTATCTATCATGATGGGAAAACCCCTGCTTGTCTTCCCGAGCTCAACATGGGCTTCCCGATCTCTTGCGAAGTGGTTCTCGATGCGGATAGACTGAAACACCTCTTCAGAACCCACAATCTCCTTCAATTCCTCACCCTCGTTGGGGCGGTGAAGCCCTGTGGCCACCAGAATAAGGATATCTTCCTTTGCAATCCCGGCCCCGGTGAGCTTATCAACCAGTGGAGGAAGCAGTGTGCCGTTAGGGACGGGTCGGGTAACATCACAGATGAGGATGCATGCCGTTTTTTTCCCCTGGGCGATTACGGAAATCGAGGCACTGCCCACCGGGCTTTCAAGTGCCTGCTCCACGGCCTTCGAGGGATCGTCCAGAGGGGTCATGGTATTTTTGTGAATCGATGTGACGCTGATGTCATCTGGCACATCCACTACGATGCCTTCATGTCCGTAAAGTAGCTCGATTTTCATAGGCTATACCCCTCCAGGAAAGAGGTTTGAAGCAAGCCGATTTCGGGGAAGGGAGAGGATTCCCTTCTACATGGTTTTGATCTTCTCGAAATCGCCACCCCATGCGGCTTCGAGGATGGGCCTCATGTATTCTTCCACCAGATCCGCGTTAAGGGGAACAGGCATGTTTCTCAGTTTCATGTCGAGCTGAGGGTTTTTTGCAGCCGTCAGACAACGCCCGATGTGCACATCGCTGATCCCGGAAACCTCATTTAGGCATGTGGGGAACTCAAGAAATTGACCGAATTTGACCATGCCCTTGGCCACTGCCAGTCCAAGCTCGCGCCCGGAAAGGGAATCGACATCTTCCTCAACATATCCGTATTTCTTGTAGATCCGGCCAATCACACGCAACTGTTCTTCGATCGCCGGGGCGAAGAATACAGTATAGTAAGGGTTCATCAGGGCGCAGGCACGTCCGTGACTGAGGACGTCAACCAGAGAAAAACTGGTCAGATGGGCACCCGATGTCCCCCCGATCATGATGGCATATCCTCCCAGGTCGGTTCCCAGTCCCAGCATGGTTCTTGCCTCGACATCCGAGGGGGCCTTCTTGATTTCGGTGAGGCCCTGAATGATTAGTTCCAGTCCCACTTCAGCGACCTCCCGGGCCCGGTCCCGGGTCTCGGGCGGGGATCCGAAGTAGACTTCCAGGCAGTGGGCAATGCCGTCCAACCCGCCGTCCAGGGTCAGGCTCATGGGCTGGGTTGTGGTGACATCGTAGTCAAAAACAGAGCGCGGGGGGATGATGGCCTCATCCACGATCAGTTTCTTCTGCCCGACAACGAGGTCCGTGATGTTGGAATACTTGGTCAGGTGCGCACCGGAACTGGCAGCCATCATTATCGCCACAACCGGCATAACGGTTCGACCTGACTCCTGACAGACCTTGGTGACCTCACCCACCCCGAAGAAGGGATCGATTTCCGGCTGCAGATCTCCAAGGGTGGCCAAAGTGGCAGCCGCTTTGGTAGCGTCAATTCCCGAACCGCCGTCAGCCACCACAAGGACATCCGGTCTCTTGTGCATGAGGTGGCTGTGGATCCGGTAGACATCCACAAAAGGCGCGTTGGGAGCCGCTGACTTGACAATATCTACCACCTCCACGCCGGCCCTTTCCAGGGACTTTAGGACCCGTTCCTTGATGGGCTGGAACCACTCAAACTCCAGAGGCCCGATAAGCATGGCCTTTTTGCCCAATTCAGCCGCGAATTTGCCTGGCGCCTCATCCAGAACGCCGCTGCCGAAGGCATAGGAATCTCCTTTAAAATCCTTCAGGATTGCAGATGCCTTTTCTTTTAAATCTGACATATCACTCCCTCCTCCATGAATATATGAAAATCATGTAAGGTGTCCCGACTTCGAAGCCGGGGATGATTACCGGTTAGCCGAGGCCGATCAAAGGTCCCGCCTGCAGGGGAAAGCCTCGGCAAAATATGCCCCTCACATAGAGGGGCTTCACAGTAAGATTCCTATCAGAATTCCCTGATGTTGTCAATGGAAAGGCCCATGGAACAATCGGTCTCACGCTCTATGATCACATCTATGATATATGGTACACCAGAGTCGATACCTCTTTGAAAGGCGGCCTTGAGTTCGTTGGGATCGGTGACCCGCTCCCCGAGGGTGCCGCAAGCCTCTGCGAACTTCACAAAGTCAAAACCTCGGCCTTGATTTTCAGGCTGGAGGGCGGCCTGGCCCGAGTCAACCACAACACCCCCGGCCTTACCTCCGACAGCAGCCCTGGGCAGCGCAGCACTCGCACTCGATTCAAGGCTGTCGTACCAGATCTGGACCTGGTAATTCATATCGTAGATATATTTCTCTGCCTGCCGAATGAGCCCGAGGTATCCGTTATTGAGCACGATACAGACGAAAGGCACATTGTACATGACCGCAACAGAAAGCTCTTCCATGCAGAACTGAAACCCGTAATCCCCCACGACCTGAACGATCTGTTTATCAGGGCGGGCAACCTTGGCCCCAATGGATGCCGGGAGGTCCCAACCGAGCGGGCCGGCCCCCCCGCAATCCAGATAGTGCCTTGGCTTGGTGATCTTTTGGAGCTGTCCGGACCAGATCTGATTCAATCCGATACAGGTCACAAAAACGGTCTCCTCGTCAAAGAATTCGTTGATCTCCTTGAATACCCGTTGCGGCTTAATGGGAATGTCGTCGTAATCCGTTTTCCGCTCCAGTTCCGTACGTATCTGGGAAATTTTAATCTGTGCGGGCTCCGCCTTGATATTGCGGCGTTTAATCTCCTCCAATATGGCCTGAAGGGTCAACTTGGCATCAGCACAGATGCCGAGGTCAGGCATGACGTTCTTACCCAGCTGTCCGGGATCCACATCCACGTGGATGAATTTACGGGCCCCTTTGTAGACCTTGATATCACCCGTGTGGCGGTCGTTAAAACGTACCCCAACGGCGAAGACCAGGCCGGAATCGAGGAACACCTGGTTCCCTGACCGCGTATTGCACTGAATACCCACTTGCCCCGACATAAGAGGATGGTTCCAGGGAATTCCGCTCTTCCCCATGTAGGTTGTCACCACCGGAATCTGAAGAGCCTCTGCAATGGCCTTAAACTCCTCGCAGGCACCCGCGAGTATCACACCTCCTCCCAACAGCATCACCGGCTTTTCAGCTTCCAGGAGCATGTCGAGCGCCTTCGCGATCTGATTCTCGTTGGGGGGCGTCCGGAATATGGGCAGGGGTGCATCGGTTTCGGGATCATATTCGATTTCCTCTTTTTGAACATCCAGGGGTAAATCGATAAGCACCGGACCGGGTCGACCCTCCCTCATGATCCTGAATGCCTCGCGAAAGACCCGTGGCACCAGCGCACCATCCTTGACGCAATAGGCCTTCTTGGTGATGGGTTTCACGATCTCGGCAATGTCAACCGCCTGAAAGGCCTCTCGACCAAGCTGGGCCCTTACGTTCTGTCCGGTTATGGCCAGAATGGGAATGGAATCCACCTGTGCGGTGTATAGACCCGTTACAAAATTGCTTGCACCGGGTCCGGAGGTGGCGGCACATACGCCTACCCTCCCAATGGCTCTTGCATAACCGTCCGCCATGTGAATGGCCCCTTCCTCATGGCGGGCGACCATGTGCTTAATCGTCCCAATATCCTTGAGCGCGCGGTAGAAGGGGAGAATACCAGCTCCCGGGATACCAAAAATATGTTTGACTCCTTCGCTCTCAAGAATCCTCACAGCAGCAGTCATTGCAGTCATATTGGGCATGATCAATCTCCTTTCTCTTGGTTAATGAATATTTCGTTAGTCCCGTCAAACCCCAGCTCCCTTGAAACGGCCAGAGAGCAGCGTTTTACCAATTTTCCAAAATGATCAATCTTCTCCTGTGAGATCCTTACTGCCGCGCCGGAGATGGAAATAGCGGCAACCAATTCACCGCTGTGATCAAAAACAGGGGCGGCCACACACCGCACACCCATTTCAAATTCCTCATTATCTATTGAGAACCCCTTGGTGCGAATCCTGGATAATTCTTCCTGGATGCCGATTTTATCGGTCAGGGTGTAGGGAGTCCGGGGCTTCGGCTGGGTTCGCTCAAGGCAGGAATTCACGTCCGGGTTGCTCATCTTGCTGAGAAAGACCTTGCCCACACCGGTTGCATTGAGGGGGACACGGACCCCGGGTCGGGTGAAGAGCTGAAGCAGTGAATAGTCACTTCGGACGTGATCCAGGTAGATCATTTCATCACCGTCACGAACAGCCAGATTCACGCTTTCTTTGGTTTCGGCCATCAGACGTTCGAGATGGGGGCGCGCTATGGCCGTGAGGTTGAACTGCTGTTGAACTCTGGAGCCCAGTTCCAGGAATCGCAGGGAGAGTGAGTATTTTTTTGTAACCGGGTCCTGATCAAAATACCGTCTCTGGACCAGAGTTGAAACAATGCGATGAATCGTGGCAGGGGGGAAACCTGTCATGGAAGAGAGTTCTCGAATTCCGGCTCTTCTGGTTTCGGCAACTTTATCGATAATATCCAAGACTTTCTGAAGCGATTTCATCTCGTAAGTGTTCCATAATCCGAAAACACATTATGATATATGGTACATTGCTAATGTATCCTAAGCGTAATGTCAAGCGTTTTTCCCTTCGTTAAGCTAAATCTGGTCCTTTGGGCCGTCAAAGCCTTTTGCAAACTACCAGGTAGGCACCGAAGGGCTTGGCCAGCTTCTGAAGCATGGTTTCTGTACCGTCAAAGAGGGGGATGAGGGGAGCTGGGAGGGAGGGGGGCGCAAAGATAGCGGTGCCCCATTCAACGGGTCCGAAAAAATGCCTCATCTCGGGGTAGGAATAAAATCGGCAACGGGTAAAAATAGTCTCTTTAAACCGGGAGATGATACGGCGGCGCAGGGTCCAGGGGCTCCATTTGTTTAATACGCTCACAACGATCCGTCCGCCCGGTTTGCACACCCTGATCATCTCCCTTACGGCACGACGGGGGTGTGGAAAAAACTCAAAGGCGGTCACTGAGATGACCAGGTCAAAATGCCTTTCAGGAAAAGAGAGCGCCTCTGCGCTCGCGAGAACCAATTTGAGCTTCAACTTTTCTTTGCCCGATTTTTCCTTTGCACGCAGCACCATATTTTGACCAACATCAAGGCCGGTACAATCAAGTCCCATGCGGGCGAGTTCCATCAGATAATTAGCGGTTCCCGTTCCAATATCCAGCACCTTTTCTCCGGGCCTTGGTTTTGCCAGTCTCCAGGTGATTTCCTTTTCCCACCGGTCCACATGGTGTCCCAGCGGCGTTGTAAACCAGGTATCGTACTTATCTACAATATGGTCAAAATCCATTTTATATTTCAGGGCATAGGGTCGTTATAATACCCTCATTCTGTGAAAGCACGAGCGGTAGCGAAGTAATCTCATAATAGTGAAATTACTGAATAATTAATGAGATTG
>JAUWXJ010000022.1 GCA_030616425.1 Desulfobacterales bacterium
CCCCTTTTCATACCGGCCGCACAGGCTACCGTAATATGAGTTGAGTTCGCCCTCTATGAGGATCTTATGGACCCGGCAAAGGTTCGGACATTTCTGGCACTCAAAGGTTTTGAGCTCGTACGGGCGATTCTTTAAATGAAATCCTGCAAAACGGGTGGACTCGGGCGCGCGATCCCTGGTCGCCAATGCCGCACCCATGGCGCCCGTAACATTGTGATGCTCAAAGGTAGTTAACCGCTTGCCCAAGATGTTCTCAAAAGCAGCCGCCACACTCTGGTTGGCAGCCACACCCCCCTGGAATACGATGTGTTTGCCGATCTTCTTAGTGCCAACCACTTTCTCCAAATAGTTGTGGGCAATGGCGTAGGAGAGCCCTGCCGTCAGGTCATTCAGGCTATAGCCCGCCTGTTGGTGATGGATAAGATCCGATTCCATGAATACCGTACAGCGTGCGCCAAGGTCGGCTGGTGTCTTAGAAGAAAAGGCGAGATCACTGAACTCCTCCTGTATCGGGATCTTCAGGTGGACGGCCTGCTCCTCCAGAAAGGAGCCAGTGCCCGCTGCACAAACCTTATTCATCTCAAAGTCAACAACTCGCCCCTGTTCACACCTAATGTACTTGGAGTCCTGACCTCCAATCTCAATGACCGTATCCACATCTGGGTCGAGATGGAGCGCTGCCCGGGCCTGAGCAGTGATCTCATTGATCACCACATCTGCCCCCACAAAATCGCCAATAAAATAGCGCCCGCTGCCTGTCACGCCCACACCGCCAACATGAACTCCGGGACCAATGCGCCTTGCCATCTCCTCAAGCCCATGGCGTATGGTCTCGACCGGTTCTCCACGTGTGTACCAGTACTGCTTGGCCACAAGGCTGCCGTGCGCATCGATGAGCACGAGGTTCGTGCTCACCGCACCCACATCTACTCCCAGGAACACCTCGAGCTGATCTCCTAGCTCGATCCCATAATAATGATCCACGGTTTTCTGGTCGGCTTCTGGAGAAATCAAGGATTTCAGATGAGCCACGCGCTTACGATCTTCTTCTCTTTTCAGCGCCTCTCTGACACTTTGAATGAGACGGCTAATCATCAGAGCCTGGTCAGCGCCCTGCATGCTGGCTATTAAGGCTGAGCCGAGAGCGCCCATGATCAGGAAATGCTCTGGAATGATCAGCCCCCCTGGGTCAAGGTCTAGGAGGTCCTCAAAGGCCTTGACCACGCCAGGGTTGGCAGCCACGCCGCCCTGGAACACAATCGGTTCGGGAAAGGACTTCCCCTTCCCAAGGTTGGTCATAAAATTTCGGGTTAGCGCATAGCAGAGCCCTGCAACGATGTCTGCCTTTGGGGTTCCCTCCTGCTGAAGATGGACCATATCGCTCTTGGCAAAAACACTGCATCGGCCGGAAATCCTGGCTGGATGACTTGAGCGGAGGGCGAGAGTACCGAAATCCTCAATGTTGATGCCGAGTCGATGTGCCTGCAGGTCCAGGAACGACCCTGTGCCGGCCGCACAAACGTCATTTAGAACATGCTCTACGACAATCGGCTCCCCGGTTTGCTCGTCCCGATCCAGAAAGATCAGCTTAGAGTCCTGTCCGCCGATTTCGATGATTGTTCGAGCAGTCGGGTAAAAATAACAGGTAGCCCTGGCCTGGGTCACTATCTCATTGACATCTGGCACCCCGAGGATATGTCCCACCAGCTTACGACCGCTCCCTGTGGAGATGATCCCGTCAAGGCTCTTAAACTCTTTGCGCAGGCCCTCAAGGGACTCCCGGAGGATGATCAGTGGGCGGCCATCTATGCGCTGGTATATGGCAGCCTGAATGTCTCGCGCTTCATCGATGATGACGATGTTCAGACTGACCGAACCAAGATCGATCCCCATATATAATTTTCTACCAGACATATCCGACATAATTGTCCGACCAAAATATCTCTATAGCTCTACGACATATTGGAATAGCAACGTTTTGTTGAGGGGCTTAGATATTCCATCCCTTCGTGGAGTATTGGAGAGGTGGAGTGTTGTAGACCTGCTTGTATCCGTTACTCCATTTCGCTAATCATAAAGAGCAGAAAGTCTTAATTTAACATGCCATTGTTGCTTTTACAAGCCTGAAAGCCTTTGACAACTTTGCTACTAACTGGTAAGTACACAAAAAATATATCAAAAATGATTATCAAGAACAAGGGGGCTCATTATGTCAGAAGAGGTTCTCATATTTGGAAAAGACACCTGACCGTACACCACAGCAGCCCGGGAGGCCTATGCCAAGGCAGGCAAGCAAGTCAAGTATCTGAATGTTGTGCGAGATCCACAACAACTCGATGTCATGCTTAAGCACTCAAAGGGCACCCGCAAGGTCCCCGTCATCGTGGAAGGAGGAGCGGTTACGATAGGCCACAAGGGAAAGACATGAGGTGTTTAGGGGAGTAGCAGGTCCCGTAGGGACTGCGAAGATTCTTCAGGTAATATCTGATATTTAAACTGCTTTTGCTTACTGACTAGAGGCGGGGGGCAGGGAAGGGACGTTCGGTTTAGACACGGGTTTGTATTTAACAATTCCTTTATGGATTCCACATAACCATCCGCTAAACTCAGATTTTGTTCTAATAAGATACCAGGAATAAAGTGGCGTATTATTCGGTCCTTCCTTGAGTATTTGAAATTCTATGTCCTTGTCGAGTTGGCCGAGAATCTTACCAGGGATGTAAGGATCTTTTCGAACATTCATCCTAGTAGTTAGAACATACCAGTGATCTTCCTTTTTGGGAGGCGACGGCACCTCTATATCAGGAGCTTCTTTGTCTGGGTACAGTTTTTTCAAGAGAATGTCCGCAATTTCCTTTGAGCAGGGAAGGATCTTTTCATAGGCCGTTAAAGCTCCCTCCCTGTAACCTTCTTTTAGATAGAGAATGCCTGCCTGATAATAATGCTCAGCAGCCAAAGCATGTTTGCCAAGTTCTTTATATACTTTGCCAAGGTTAAAATGGGCGGCGGGATCGTTAGGTGTAATCTTTAAAGCTTTTTGGAACATGGGGATTGCTTTATCAAACATTTTTTTCTCTGC
Organism: Desulfobacterales bacterium; assembly: GCA_030616425.1. Classification (GTDB taxonomy): domain Bacteria; phylum Desulfobacterota; class Desulfobacteria; order Desulfobacterales. The sequence goes on from JAUWXJ010000022.1 coordinate 3,080, forward strand.
GTAAGCAACTCCTAGATTGTGGTATGCCGTTACATATTTAGAATTCAGATCAATCGCTTTTTTAAATTCCGCAATTGCTTCATCAAGCACCCCTCTCTTATATAGGGAAAATCCGAGGTCACTACGTATACAGGCCTCATTGGGGCTTATTGTAACTGCCTTTTTATATGCTTCGATTGCTTCATTCCACATGCCCTTGGTACCATAGACGTAGCCCATATTACTATAACTGGCTGCATGGTCAGGATGAAGAGCAATGGTTTCTCTAAAACATTGAATGGCCGTTTCATAGTCTCCTGCTTCAATCGCCTCAATTCCCTTTTTAAACCACTCCTCGCCACTTTCCTCTGTCCATCCCGAATCTGCAAAAAAGGACAAAAAAACCAGAAGCAATAGAATACGTAGCTTCAATGTTTCCTCTTATAGTCTGATGAGGTAATTGTCCGTGAAGAAGGCTTTACATTAGCTGCCACAGATTCGCTGTCTGTTGCCAAGACCTCATCTCTTGATTGAAGCTCCCCGCAGCTTGCTGCGGGGAATCTTCGACCGTAAGGAAGTTTGCCATTTTCAGATTCGCTTGCTAACCCCGCAGCAAGCTGCGGGGTTAGCGCTCGTTTTTGCGGTTCAAGGGGTCTAACATGGCCATTTAGTATTCCACCTGCTTCAAGGGTGAGGTTTTTGTAAACAATATTCCCGCAGACGTCACCAGTAGGCAATATCCTGAGGCTCTCATAGGCCGTGATATTACCTTCAAACTCGCCAGCAATGACTATCTGCTGAACCTTGGCACGGGCGTGGACACGGCTTCCCTCAACGGTGACCACTTCATCTCCAATAAGAGTCCCTTCCAGTTCACCGGCTATTATCAACCTTCCCTTTGCATGAACGGTTCCCTCCACCTTCAAATCTTTAGCAATGATGGAAAGGCCTTTTGATCTATCCCCCATAAGGTGCACCTTCGTCGAAATCGACACGGATGGAGCCGAGTATAATATGATCTCTTTGAACCACGATTTTGTATCCCTCATTCTTATTATCGCCAATCGGGTCTGGTCCAACGCTCCAGGGAGAGCCTGCGCCGTCAGAAAAAAGGCGAACCTTGGTGCCTCTCCACGTCAAAAAGGCCTGAACGCCGGCATTGGTTGGAACGTTCGTTTTCACGTCAAGGACGTTGATCGCATCTTGTGAGCTAATCGTTATGGAATCACCGGGAAACAGACAACGTTTGACGCCATCATTCACCTGCAGGACCACGTAGTCAAATACAGGGTCTGCTATATGAACGATCAATCGCCCCAACTCAGAATCGCCGTGGGTTACAATCACCTGGTATTCCTTGCCCATTCCCCGCAGTGAATACCGTTTCCACAGGTCCCGCGCCGTATTTATTACGTACCCCCTATCTTCTCCTGTATTGTTTTTACGATTCCCTACAAAACCCTTGAAGTTAACAACCACTTCGGAAGAGTCCTCTATGTTAGTGGTCACATCAACCAACTCGAACTTGTCTCCATTTATCAATTCTACTCGGTCATTGTTCATAAATAGGTGCTCATTGCCGTTGATCCTTGTCTTGAAACACAGAATTTCTGGCACAGCGGAGACCGTGTGAATCCCTGACTTGAGATGGTTGAGAATAATATCCACTGTGCCGCAGCGCTGATAGTCCTTGCGCACCACGACCTGGGTGGGAGTGGTAATTCGAATCGACTTGTGCATATCGTTTACGGTTCCATAGCTGAGTATGTCTGCGCTAAACCCCCGCTTATAATTTCCCTCAACATGAGAAATCCTCACCACATCTCCAGGATTGATACGCAGTGCATGTCCGTTGGGAACAGCAAAGGGAATCTTGTCGTTTACTGCAATCACGACATACTGCATGGCCGGCTGGGCCAGATCCGTGACAGGCGTTTCCGGTGTGATGGATAGCAGATCCATGAAGGCATTGATGGCAAGGTTGTGATGACGCACCTTCAACTCCATGGGAAGAGATTTACTAGCCTCAATACCAAAGGCTGGGATACCACATTGATAGAGGGCATAACACGTCGCAGATTTTCGTTGTTCAGGATGGAGTGTCTTAGGATCTCTCGTACGATGATTGTTGAAGCGGAACCGATAGTCCGGCTCCTTAATATGGCGATTGACTTGATTCACTACCTGCCGCGCCATGGCCCCTAGATTTAAAGTCTCGCCGGTCTTGGGATTAGTGTAAGTTTCACAATCGGCAATGATCGATTGTCCGTAGCGTTTGGGGTTTCTCATGTTGCTTTCCCAGCGTTCGGAAAAGAACCCGGACCCTTCGTGGAGATTAATGAGGCAGTCGGATTGTGAAATTAGCTCTTTGAGTATAGCAACAATCCTTGCTTCGTAATTCATTCCTGAGCTTTCGGCAAATTTCCGGTTCATATCTTCGTTAATCTGACGACGATTCAGCAGAATAGAATAGAAATTTGCCCTTGGCACCACAATGAGATTCCCTTTGGCTATACCCATATCTGCATACAGGTCTGCCGACAGGAATCCCCCGGGTTCGTTCCCCTGGATGCCGCCTATGATAAGCAGGGTCTTGCCCGGCTCCTTGCCATATATCCTGTAAACATGAAGTTCATGATCTGTCCCCTGAAAGAAGCTATCATGGGTCCGTCTGGCCCACGCCACACTGGGTGCCAAACAAAGGGCAGCCACAAGACAGAACAGGATCTGTGCCCATTTTCTCACTGAATCTGGCGATCCGAAAAGTTTAAACATAGCAGATAGCCTACGCGCGCAATATTTTGTCCACGTGATAAACCTGTTCAAGCATGAGGTCGCCGGTCTCTGAATACACGTAAACAGTAACGGTTTTGAACGGTTCAACTCTCTCCACACCAAGGAAAGCGCCAGAGACAAACTTAAATCGGGCAATGGAAAAATACTGCCCATTTTTAAATGGTGTGGGCCTGCCATCCTCAAGAGAGGTCCATGGGGAGACTCTAAAGGGCTCCTGAGATCCCTTTTCAGGTTTGAGAACGACAAAGGTGTACCCTTTAATCCTCCTGCCATGCGGGTCAATGTTTGTGAGACTGAACTTAAATCTGACTGAATCGCTCTCTGCATCTTGCCAGATTTGGAGCTTTTTAATCAGAAGGCTCTCTGAAGAAGCCGACTTCTGAGCTTGAGCGGTCTCGGTTACTTGAGCAGGTGATGGCTTGGTAATCGGTTTTACTACCTTTGAGACAGCCTCTTTTGTATCTTGAATGGGGGACGCAGGTAATTTTCCCGGTTGAGATATTTGCGCCGGAGTATTTTGGTCAAAGGGAGGTTCATTTTTTTCCTCACCACGCTTTGTCTCTGCCTCAAGGAGGATCAAGCGCACCAGGGCCAACTCCTTGGCTTTGTTGGCGGCAACAAGGTCTGCTTTTACTTTGTCTAGATCTTTTCTCAGCTCTTTGTTTTCTGTGCGCATCCCATAATAGGAAAACGTGGCAAACATTACAAAGGCAAAGATTGCAGCGAGGCCGCCCGTGAGGATTACAACCAATGTTTTGGTCAGACGAAACGAGACAATATTGCCCAGCGCTCCAACCAAAAGGAGTGTCCAGGACCTGGGTTCTGCGGACTGGGGCCGATGCCTTGTTATTTTCGAGTCCTGTGCCATGTCTCCCGGTAGATTTTCCATGCGTTTCCGCTACGTTTGAGGCGAAGGGTTTTCATGCCAACAGACTGGAGCCCGCTTGAACTGTATCGCTGCAAGAATGTCGCAGCGCTTAGTTTTTGCCCTTTACTTATCTTCAGGTCCTCAACCTTAACCCGGATCCAATCATAGCGTCTGTTCAGTCTCTCTTTATAGCGTATCCAGGCCTTCAGATTCATCCCTTTGCCATAAAAGTCATTGGCATAGCACGCCCTATATCGCGCTATATCCTTAGAACGCCATGCCTCTGCCCACTCGGCGACAAGCTTGGCAATCGCCTTGTCCTCTTTGTATAGGCGGTCCAGGGAGGCTAAGGCAGCCACCATTGGCCTGGTCATATCAGGGTGGGATTTGCTTGGCTGGTAGACTTCTCCCACAACCTTCCAGGTATCGCCGTATTTTTCCAAGAAGAGCTTCTCGGTTCCTATGAACCTGACACGGCGATCCAGTGATATAACCTCATCAAATAGGGCTACAACATACGGATTTGTCTGCATCAGGGAGACATCCTTCATGGTCATTCGAAATGGAACTTGGTCCTGTTGCCAGGTCGTGCGAACCTTATCCCATGCTTTCCACAAGGTGTTTTGATCTTCAGGGGGGGTGTCATAGCAGGCTGCATAGGCTTTCCTGTCTCCGGAGACAAAAGCGGTGTTCCAGGCACGCAAGAATTGGATGAGGCTTTCATAGTTCGCCAGCTGGCTTTCCGGCGGCACCATATTGACTTCATTCTCTATGATGATAGGAGTTCGGTTCAGACAGACATACCGCGCCAGTATCTTGAGGTCATCATTCTTCATAGCCACGCAGCCGTTGGAATCATGGGGTTTGATCGGCTTGTTGGTACCGTGCAGCCAGATATTGTTGCCCGCTCGGTTTGACTTCTGATCCATCAAATTGGGATAATCCATGACAAAGGCTCTGCGCCCGTAAATCGGGCTCAGTTCTTTTTTCTTAAAGGCCTTAGTAAAAAAGTAGACCCCTTCAGGGGTCTTTCTGTCTCCGGATCTTTCCTTTCTGCCTCTCACCTCTCCTGTGGAACAGACAAATCTGTGCTTTAGTTTAAAGGTGTCTTTGTATTCGTAAATCATGAGGGTCTGTGTATCCTTTTCCACAACAATGGCATAAGCTGGTTTATCATATAAGCTGAAGCCGATAAGGGCTTCAGGAATCAGTTCGGACTTGGATACAGATCGGTTGTAAGCTTGGGAGGCGAGGGCGGGAGGGAACCATATAAAGAAAAAAAAGAGGGCAGCAACAGCCCACAATCCACGGCATGGCTTTGAAAGGAATCTCACAGCAGAAATCATGGCAAGAATATATAACCAGATTTATGAAAATTCAACCAGAATATCCCGTCTTGTGGACGGGGATGAATGGTTTAAAATATGAATCAAATTGAGAAATCACGGTGGCGATAGCCAGGAATTCGGCGTAATGCCCCGCCTTGTAGGCGGGGATAGTCGAATTCAAGTGATTTCTTTACTACAAAAAAAAAGGAGCGTTGTCAAAAGAAATACCCCAGTTATGAGCACTTGGATAATATCAGACTGAAAAGAGTTGATCCCTTGAGAGGTGACGATCAAAACCGTTTCAGAATCCGTGCAAAGCCCGGTAGTGCCCGCTTTATGGTATCATCATCTACACAGAACGCGATGCGAAAATAACCGGGTGCCCCGAAGCCGCTTCCCGGCACGGTGAGGATGAGTTCTTCCTGGAGCGCGTTCACAAAGGCGACATCATCCTGGAGGGGGGTCTTGGGGAAGAGGTAAAACGCCCCCTTTGGTTTCACAAATTCGTATCCACACTCAGAGAGGCCATCGCACAGCAGGTCCCTCTTTTTTTGGTAGATCGTTGTGTCTACGGATACGCCCTGTAGCGACTGAACGGTTCGCTGCATTAAGGCAGGGGCATTCACATATCCCAGAATGCGGTTGGTAAGGGCCATGCCGGCCAGAAGCTCCTCTTTATGAGTCGCTTTAGGGTTTACGGCCAAAAAGCCGATCCGCTCGCCTGGGATGGAGAGGTCTTTTGAGTAGGATGTAACAATCATGCTCTCGGCATAACAGGCGAATATGCTCGGTACCTCTGCCCCGTCAAAGACGATTTTTCGATAAGGTTCATCGGATATGAGATAAAGGGTGTGGTTTGACCTGCTGGATTCCTCGGTCAGGAGAGCTCCCAATTGCAAGAGGCTTTCCTTGGAGTAGATTTGACCAGTAGGGTTGTTTGGAGAATTGATTAACACAGCCTTTGTCCTTGGCGTAATCGCAGCCCCTATTGCCTCAATGTCGAGACTGAAATCTGACCTTGTGGGTGCAGTCTTGAGGGTTCCCACGTGATTGGACACATAAAATCCGTATTCGACAAAATAAGGGGCTGGTGTAATCACCTCATCACCAGGGTCTAGGACCGCCTTCAAGATTACATTCAGAGCGCCAGCAGCTCCACAGGTCATGATTACCTCATCTGCTGTAACGGCAACCCCCTGTTCACTGGAGAGGAACTCGGCTACCGCCTGGCGAACAGATAGATATCCTGTATTCGGCATATAGCTATGGTGTCCGCTGCCCGAGGACTTTGCTACATCGAGTAGTACCTCCTTGAAGCGGGCAGGGGGTTCAAGGTTAGGGTTGCCAAGGCTGAAGTCAAAGACTTGCTCAGCTCCATGTCTTTCCTTGAGCTGTGCCCCTTGCTCAAACATTTTCCGGATCCACGAGGATTGCTCGAGAAACATTTGAATCTTCTTAGCTGTTGTCATCGGGGCACCTAAGTCACTTCTTTTATGTGTGTATTTACGGTTACGAAAAGCTCTTATGCAGTGCATGAGATATCTAGTCTACTGACTCCACCCTGTCTATCTCAGGGACTTCCTGCTTGATGAATTTCTCAATACCGTTTTTTAAGGTCATCTGAGACATGGGACAGCCCTTGCATGCCCCCTGAAGACGCACCTTCACCACACCCTCCTCAACGCTTACGAGCTCGACATCTCCGCCGTCTCTTTGGAGCATGGGGCGTATCTTGTCAATGGCTGTTTGAACCGATTCCTTCATTTTATTTCTCCTCCCTTGTATTTCTGGATTTCAAAGCAGCATAATCGCAATAAGCGATTTTTGCAACCGGTATTCGGGGAGTCGGGTAATCTCTGGATTGATGATTGACCAATCAACAATCGACAATCAACAATCGGATAACGACAATGAAGAACGAATTCAACAACTCCTCTGTGCGTAAAAATCCCTTTTGAACAGGCTGAATCGCCCCTGGCTGATCGCCTCTCGAATCTCTCTCATCAGTCTCATAAAAAAAGAAATGTTATGGATGGTATTCAAACGATACGCAAGCAACTCTTTCGCCATAAAAAGGTGACGCAGGTAGGCCCTTGAATAATGCTTGCAGGTATAGCAAGGGCACCCGGCTTCAACAGGTTCTTGATCGGCTTTATAGTGGGCATTACAAATGTTGAGGACCCCGTTCTGAACAAAGAGTTGTCCGTTTCTGGCATTTCGGGTCGGGATCACGCAGTCAAACATATCGGCTCCAAAGGAGACCAGCTCCACCAAGTCCTCGGGCTGGCCCACTCCCATCACATATGTGGGTAGAGACTCAGGCAGGAGCGGAAGTGTGAAAGCTGCAACACTCAACATCAGTTCTTTTGGCTCCCCCACGCTCAGGCCGCCCAGAGCATATCCGTCAAAACCGATATTTGTCAGGGATTCAACAGCGTAAGCACGAGGTTCCTCGAACATACCGCCTTGAACAATACCAAAGAGTGCAGAGCCCTGCGAGTTAAAGTTCTCCTTGCACCGCTTTGCCCAGCCGATAGTCAGTTCCAAAGATCTTTTGCTCTCAGTGCGGCTGGCAGGATAAGGGGTGCACTCATCCAAGCACATCATGATGTCAGAGCCGAGGGTCTCCTGGATCTCTATAGCCTTTTCCGGCGTCAAGAGGTGCCTTGAGCCGTCAATATGGGACTGGAAGGTAACGCCTTCGTCAGAAATCTCCCTCAGTTTTGATAGGCTGAATATCTGATAGCCGCCACTGTCTGTCAAAATAGGACGGTCCCAGTGCATAAACCGGTGAAGCCCGCCAAGCTTTTCTATGACATCATGACCTGGCCGAAGGTATAGATGATATGTATTCGCCAATATAATTTCGGCACCGAGCTCGCAAAGTTCTTCAGGCGTCACAGACTTGACTGTGGCCTGAGTCCCCACTGGAATAAAGGCCGGCGTCTCTACACAACCATGGGGCGTGTGTATCTTTCCAAGCCGGGCACGGCTTTCTGATGATCTATGTATGATTTCAAATTTGAAAGCCATATTACTGACTTCAATGATTACTTTAACTTCCTAAGCACCTACGCCTCGTCTGAGACTGCGCTCGTAAGAGGTGGCTCCTTCGGGGCAACTGTAAACAAAATCGATAAATTTCAAATTCAAATTTCGAAATTCGAAATCCGAAACAAATCCGAAATCCGAATGTTCAAATGTTCAAAACAATGTGAAAGGAGTCTTGTTTTGGTCATTTGAATTTTGAAAATTTGAAAATTGTTTGCCGCTTAAGCCTTGAAAAGAGTACGAATTTCGATATTCGAATTTCGGATTTAATCATTATCAATATAAACAATATGTTACAAACATCGACAACCTTTTGTCTATGTTGTGGCGCTAAGCGCCTAAAGGATCAACATCGCATCTCCATAGCTATAGAGGCGGTATCTGCGGCGTATTGCCTCATTATAGGCATTCAGGATAAAGTCGCGGCCTGCAAATGCGGCGACTAGCATCAAGAGCGTGGTCCTGGGAAGGTGAAAATTGGTAATCAAGGCATCTATAACTCTAAACTCAAAACCTGGATAAATAAAAAGATCACACTCGCCAGACCCGGGCCTCACGCGGCCATCCGGCTCCGAAGCAAACTCCAAGACACGCATCGTTGTGGTGCCCACGGCGATGATCCGTCTCCGCTGATCCTTGGCGGTGTTGATGGCCCTTGCCGTCTCTTCGGTAAGCTCATATACCTCAGGATGGATTTGATGTTTCCTGATATCTTGGACGCGCACCGGCAGAAAAGACCCGTACCCTACATGAAGAGTTATCGGAACGATCTCCACGCCCTTTTCTGTGAGTTTGTTCAGAAGTTCACGCGAAAAGTGCAGCCCTGCAGTTGGGGCTGCCACAGCCCCCTTTCGTTCGGCATATACGGTCTGGTAACAGACTCGGTCATCACAGGGTGGTGGGTTTGTCTCATCCCTCTTGATGTAAGGCGGAAGCGGAATCTGACCAGCTCTGTTTAGCAGTGTGTCAAAGTTTCCTTTGACCTTGAATCTAAGCTTGTAGAGCCCGTTAGCCCCGCCCAGGACAACCGCCTGAAGGCCCTCATTAAAAAGGAACTTGGATCCAGTATGCGGACGCTTGGATGACTTGACCAAACACTCACATGTTAAGTTTCCCCCACATTCCAATCCCTCTGTTTGCCCGGCGTAGTTAAGCAGCAAAACCTCCACCCCCCCTCCGGTCTCTTTTGAGCCTATCAGGCGGGCGGGAACCACGCATGTGTTGTTTAATACCAAAAGGTCTCCAGGGGAAAGCAGCCGGGCAATGTCCATAAAGTGATAGTGGGATATTGTTTGTAGTTTCCTCCCCAGTACCATCAGGCGGGACTTGTCCCGGGGGGATGCAGGCACCTGGGCGATCAGGTCCTCGGGAAGGTTATAATTGTAATCATTCAGCGAATACATAATCTCCCAATCGAAAATCGTCTAATCGTGAATCGTGCAATAGGACAATGTTTTCCCATTCACCATTTTCGAATAACGAATCACGAACACCTCGTCACGAGCGTCCCAGATAGACCAGGGCAAGCCCTGCAAGCATGAGGAGAAAGCCTATTAGCCTGAGGCTCGAATCCGGCAGTTCAACAAGCTTTTGGACCCAAACCTTTATCTTGGAGGGTGCAGCAAAGTAAGGTAGACCCTCCATGATCATCACCATCCCGAGCACACACAGAAAGTATTCCACGATTCTCCTCACGTGAACTGCAAAAGCGAGCGCATTCCCCGTCCCGATTTATCGGGACTGCGGGGAATCTTCAATTTTTGGGAGTTTATAGTATCTGCGCATCTCCTTTGTCAAAAGAAAACCAGGCTAGCTAAGTTTGCCTTTTCAGGCGACATCTGGTAAAGAAATCGCTGATGTCATTGCAGGAGATCACCATGAACTGCAAAAGCGAGCGAATACCCTGTCTGCTTTTAAAACTCTTTAGCGAGACCATTTTGATCAAAAATTCTTAGAAGCTGTTTCAAAACCCTTTTCCTTGGTCTGTTTGGCCCTTTTTGAAAGTTCTAAGCTCGCTTCGCTAAAATTGTAGCACGTAGTGAAGCCATGCGCTAACTCGGGCTAACGCCCTCAAACAGTTACAATTTTTTGACGCTTCGCTAAGAACTTTTGTCAAAAATGGCCAAAATGAAGTCGTCAAAGGGTCTTGAAACAGCTTGTAGTGAAACGAAGCGTGAAAATTGGAACTATTTCAGGGGTCGGGGTGTTTCTTGGAACGGCTTGGCTTGGAGACATCGGAGTGAAAAGAAATACTCCAACCCCTCAACTATTTAGGCATTTGCTTGTCATTGGGTCACGGTTTTGTTCTGGCTGAGAGGAATTTTTCACTATGGGCTATGAAGCTATCATCGGTCTTGAGGTACACGCCCAGCTACTGACAAAGACCAAGATCTTTTGCAGTTGCTCCACAGAGTTTGGTGCACCCCCCAACACCCACACGTGCCCGGTCTGTCTTGGAATGCCAGGGGTGCTTCCAGTCCTAAACCGGAAGGTCGTGGAATACACCATCCGCATGGCCTTGGCTACAAATTGCACCATAGCGCGCGAAAGTCGCTTTGCTCGCAAGAACTACTTCTACCCTGATCTTCCCAAGGGGTACCAGATATCCCAGTATGAACTGCCGATTGCAGAATATGGACATATTTTCATCTGGGCAAATCAAGAGAGGAAGCGCGTTGGCATAACCCGTATCCACATGGAAGAGGATGCTGGAAAGCTCATTCACGATCCCTATCGACCAATAAGTTTTGTCGATTTTAACCGGACCGGAGTTCCGCTCATCGAGATTGTGAGTGAACCCGACATTCGCACCCCTGAGGAGGCTGGGGCATATCTCCGGCAGCTCCGGGCCATCCTCCGATATCTCGAAATATGCGATGGGAATATGGAGGAGGGGAGCTTCAGATGTGACGCCAATGTTTCTGTCCGCCATGCGGGCGTCGAGACCTTTGGGACGCGTACAGAGCTGAAGAATATGAACTCCTTCAGACATGTGGAGAACGCATTAGCCCACGAGATCCGCAGGCAAGAAGCAATCATAGAGGACGGCGGTGAGGTGGCCCAGGAGACACGGCTCTGGGACGCGGACAAGGGGGTGACTCTCCCCATGCGCGGCAAGGAGGAGGCCCATGACTACCGTTACTTTCCTGATCCGGACTTACTCCCGATTGTGATCGATGAAGGATGGGTTGAGAAGATCCGCGGCACCCTTCCGGAATTGCCTGATGACAAGAAGGCCCGCTTCATCGAGGAGTACGGTCTGCCCCCCTATGACGCGCAGGTCCTGACAAGTTCTCGCCCCCTGGCTGATTACTTTGAGACGTGCGTAAAACACTTTCAAGAACCAAAGACCGTGAGTAATTGGGTCATGGGGAGTATTTTGGCCACGTTAAAGGCAGAAAACAAAACCATTGAGGAAGCTCCCGTCTCTCCTGAGCGTCTGGCAGAGCTGCTGCGGTTGATAGATTCCGGGGTCATCAGCGGCAAGATCGCAAAGAGGGTGTTTGATGAGATGGTATCAAGTGGCAAGCCACCGGAGATGATCGTCCAAGAAAAGGGCCTCGTGCAGGTGACAGATGCGAGTGCTATTGCCGAGGTGGTGAAACAGGTGCTTGCTGAGCATGAAAAGGAGGTTTCGGATTACAAGGCAGGCAAGACTAAACTCTTTGGGTTCTTTGTGGGCCAGGTGATGAAGGCCACACGCGGCAAAGCGAATCCCAAGATAGTCAACGAAATCCTGAGACAAATGTTGGAAGAATAGTATCGCCTCACTTTTGTATCCCGTTTCTACCCTGATACGATGTGAAATGGATACTTCAACCATGACCTCTCGCATAACAATCAAGGGGCTTGAGTATGAGGAGAACAAGCTGGCTTCTTCAAGTAGCTCTTGGCGGTCTGGGTTTGCTTGTGGCGGCAAATATGGCTGGAGGTGCAGGCTTTGCACTCTATGAAGGAAGTGCTCGAGGCAATGCGCTGGGTGGAGCCCTTGTAGGCAGGGCCGATGATCCCTCAGCCCTTTTCTACAATCCCGCCGGCATAACCCAATTGCTGGGATTGCAGGTGATGGGTGGCGCTACAGCGATCGTTCCCAAAACCGATGTTCTCACCACCCATGGGGGTACGGAGACCTCGTTTGAGACAGGGAGTAATGTTTGGGTCCCACCCTATTTCTATTCGACCTACCAATGCACCGACTCGATCTGGTTCGGTCTTGGCGTCTTCTCTCGTTTCGGGCTGGGCACTGAATTTGATGCAGGCTGGCTTGGTCGCTACAATAGTTACAACGCAGTCATCCAAACCTTGACAGTCAATCCAAATGTGGCTTTAAAGGTAAATGATAAACTCTCTTTGGCCGTCGGCGCTTCATGGATGAGTCTTGACCTCACGCTGGAACAAAAAGCCGATTTTGGCAGTCTGAGCAATCCCAATCCTGACACATATGATCTGGATGTTGATCAATCCATGACGGGCGATAGCTCAGGTTATGGTGTTAACATGGCTCTGCATTACAAGGCTTTTAACCGGATGTCTCTTGGCGTATCCTACCAAAGTCGGATAAAACATGAAATCGAAGGGGAGGTGGATTTCTCGAAGCCTTCTGCGGTGCCTGCCGCTGTATTCAACGATACAAAGGCTTCCGGAGAGATTACGCTCCCAGCCATGGTATTTTTGGGTGTGGCATTTAATCCCGTTGACCTGTTGAGCCTGGAATTGGGCGGCGTATGGACAGGCTGGAGCACCTATGAGGCCCTGACCATCCATTATAGTGATCCTATCTTGCCTGGCATCAAAAGCAGTACCAAAGACAAAAAATGGAGTGATGTATGGCGACTTCAAGTCGGTGCCGAGTACAAGACGTCGGATTGGTTGGATCTGCGCCTTGGCTATGTCCGGGACAACTCCCCTATCCCAGGGGAGACGGCAGACTATCTCCTGCCAGCCAACGATCGTCATGTCTATAATTTCGGGTGCGGCCTCCACCGGGGTCATTGGACCCTGGATCTGTCCTACGCCTATCTGAATGTTGAGAGCCGTACAGTGAATGCTCGACCAAAAGACGGCATATTACACTCAAGGTTTGAAAAAGGTTATTCCCATTTGATTGGCTCCAGCGTGAGCTACAAATTTTGACGGCTTCGTAGAAAGTCCATCTGTCCCGACTTGTCGGGATTGCGCTTCATCCCAAAAGCCCGGGTTGCCGGGGCATCGACGCCATTAGCGAGGAACAAACACATGGTGGAAACAATTGTCTGGAAAGACAACCAGGTTGTCATGATCGATCAGCGAAAACTTCCCTTGCAGGAAAAGTATATTATCTGCAAGGACTATCGCTCGGTTATCCGTGCCATTAAAAACCTGGTCATTCGCGGAGCGCCGGCCATTGGTGTGGCCGCCGCCATGGGCGTTGCCCTAGGGGCCCTTAAGATCCGTACCAGCAACAAAGAACGGTTCAGAGCAAAACTGGATGCCATATGCCGCGATATAGTTCAAGCGCGCCCAACAGCAGCAAACCTTGCATGGGCAGTGGAACGGATGAAACAGGTGGCGGATCAGGCCAGCCGCAGGGGAGTGAAAGGCGTAAAATCTCGTCTCGTTAAGGAAGCGCAGAAGATGCTAGATGAAGATATAGCGATCAACCGTAGGATGGGACGTTACGGCCAACGGCTCCTCAGGAACGGAAGCCGTGTGTTGACCCACTGTAATGCAGGCGCTTTAGCAACAGGCGGCTACGGTACCGCTCTGGGTGTTGTCCGTGCAGCCGTGAAAGCTGGGAAGCGGATCGAGGTCTTTGCTGATGAGACCCGTCCGTTCCTGCAAGGTGCCAGGCTTACGGCCTGGGAGATGAAGGAGTTGAACATCCCGGTGACTGTAATCACTGATAATTCAGCCGGATATTTTATGCAGCAGGGTAGGGTGGACGCAGTGATTGTTGGGGCTGATCGCATTGCAGAAAATGGCGACGTGGCAAACAAAATCGGTACCTACATGGTGGCGGTTTTGGCCAAAACGCATAAGATCCCTTTTTATGTAGCCGCCCCTTTATCCACGATTGACGCCTCAATCAAGAGCGGAAAAGAGATTCCCATTGAGCAACGGGGTGAAAAAGAGGTCACCCGATTTCTGGGCAGGCAAGCCACCCCCAACGGCGTCCCTGCAGAAAACCCTGCCTTTGACGTGACTCCTCACCGATATATATCTGCTATTATTACCGAAAAAGGGGTCATCACCCCGCCCTTCAAGGCGAAGATTCGTCGCCTGTTTGCCTCTGGTTGAGGCATGACAGGTTCAAAATACACCATTTCTTTTCATCAAATACAGTCTTCACCTTATTGATCAATACACCATATGTACGAATAATCACCTCACATAAGCGGAATTCTCGCTATCAGTACGTGGACCGAGGCAAGGTTCAGAAGCTTTCGAATGAAGTTGCCGAGCTTCAGGCAGAACTCTTGAAGAAACGCGACAAGTACTTGCTTCAGTGCCGCCAGGAGTTCGGCGATCAGGGTTGGCAATGCCCCGGGAAAGGGTGGTAAGGTGGCCATGCAACATTTTCACATTTTTTCTTGACAAATACAATATATTGTGGTTTAAAATAAACTCATCTACAATTGCCAGGTACTTGTTACTTTTGCGGTCAGCAGTAGGCACGGTAACAAGGGAGAGAATATTTATCTCTTGTTCGTGTCATACGTGGCCCTTAACTCGTGTCTGCAAGAAAAGTCTGGGGCCGGTGGCGGGATTTTAGTCTCATCACACCTAAAAAACCATTTGGGATGAGACGCCGACCTCGGCCCCGGACCTCTTCCTTCTTCCCGAGACCTTTGCACAACCCCTTTTCACTCCTTTGTATGAACTTTTTGACCCATCCATGGGCTTGCTCACTAAATCCCAAAAACTCGGCCTAACGGCCTCAAACAGTTTGGGATTTGCCCACTAAAGTGGGCCGTTCCCTTCGCCCGGATGGGTGCCCCAAAAAGTTCATAATAGCCACTCAAAAGAGTTATGCAAGGGTCTCATTGGTTTTAACGTCATTGCGAGGAGCAAGGCGACGTAGCAATCTCTTGGAACCGCAACAGCGAGCGCATTCACCGTCAGCTGTTCGAACAAAATAACTTCCTTTTTTTACTGCTCTTTTATCCTCCCTGTCAATAGTGACCTGGCAACTCCGTCTACGAGTTGAGCATGAACCAAGCCAAAATTGGT
>JAUWXJ010000007.1 GCA_030616425.1 Desulfobacterales bacterium
ACAACAGGTTCTTTGAATCGTTTGTGTTTTCTCGGGACCGGGTTCAAGACCCGACCGCCACCTATGGTCCTGATCGGTGAATAACTCCTGATTACAAACCGATCATCCTTAACTACTGCCACGGGGGCGTCGAGCCGAAACTGGGCAACCGCTGTCTCACCTGCAGAGAGTTCCTCGCGGTCCAAGAGGATGACGTTGCCCAGAATCTCGCTCGTACCTGTATGGAATCGAACCTTGGTGCGGTTCTTGATGGGCTTTTCATTCGAGGGAAGGTACTCGAGGAGGGCATCTATCATATAGCTAGGCTTCAAGGTATTCACGCCGCCTGCTACATCCCCTCTGGCTATTGCACTCCTGTCAATCCCCTGAAAGTTTATAGCCGTCCTCATGCTAACTGTAGCCTGGTCCACTGTCTGGCCATGGACCTGGATCCCACGAACCTTTGACTGGATACCCGAAGGGTAGATCATAATCGTTTCGCCTACCCGGACCTTCCCCGAGACCAGGCTCCCGGTAACAACCGTGCCAAAGCCTTTCATGGTAAAGACGCGGTCCACGGGCAGGCGGAACAACCCTGTGGAGGTGCGTTCGGAAACTGCTTTGCACAAAGCCTCCAAGGTCTCAACTAGTTCAGAAAGCCCTTGACCGGTTACAGAAGAAACCAAGGCAACAGGGGCATCTTCCAAGAAGGTCCCCTTGAGAAATTGGTGAACATCATCTGTAACCATCTCCAGCCATTCTTCATCCACGGTGTCAATCTTGGTCAGGATTGCAAGGCCATGTTTGACGCCCAGGAGGTTGCATATATAAAGGTGTTCCCTTGTCTGAGGCATGACCCCCTCGTCAGCCGCAATAACCAAGGCTACAAGGTCGATCCCTGAGGCGCCTGCCACCATGTTCTTGACGAATTTTTCGTGGCCCGGCACGTCCACAATGCCCACGCGCTGACCCCCGGGAAGGTCAAGCCAGGCAAAGCCCAGCTCTATGGTAATCCCCCGGAGCTTTTCCTCCTTCAGGCGGTCCGTATCTATACCGGTCAAGGCCTTGATCAGGCTGGTCTTTCCATGGTCGATGTGACCGGCAGTGCCCAGAATAATCTGTTTCAATGATCAGCCCTTACTTATGGCCCCTTTTTTCGCTTACGAAAAGATTCCAAGACGTAAGCCATACCAACCAGTACAATGGCGCACCCCATGACGCTAGGGATACCAGCCTTGGGGTAAAAGAATCGCATCACGAGCACGGCAAAAAAGGTGGATAGGACGGCCCGAATGATGAATATGTAGAATGCAGTCAAGGGGACACCTCGGTGGTGTAATGCGGGATCTGATATCTCTGAAACGAATAGGTTTAACCATGCGGGGCAAGGTAAATCCCTGAACGTAGGCATCCAGCCATTTCCACCCAGGATAACCGCATACGCGGTAAAGGCACCTGCCCGCTCGTGCCTCGCAGTGGCAGGCGGGTTGGAGGCCGAAGTGAAGGGATTTACCTTGCCCTCTAAACTATTATACAAATATACAAGAGATTGATTTTACCGTCAATCATAAGTTTTAGCAGCGCCCCGAATCTCCTTGAAAACTCTTCTATCGTGTGTTAAAAATTGGATGATCGGAAACAGTGATTTGAATAACAAGTCTGTGTGGTGGGTGTAGCTCAGTAGGCAGAGCACCGGGTTGTGGCCCCGGCGGTCGAGGGTTCAAATCCCTTCACTCACCCCATCTATTACGATTGACGATTGCGGAATTTGGATTGCGCATTTAACCATGACCCCATCTGCAATCCAAAATCTAAAATCCAAAATACCATAATGCGCCCGTAGCTCAGCTGGATAGAGCGCCGGACTTCGAATCCGTAGGTCGCCCGTTCGAGTCGGGCCGGGCGTACCAAATAAAATTAAACAGTTACGAATTCCAACACCGATCCCCTACCCTTTTTGACCCGTCTTTGCTTCCAAATTGTCGCTATCGCCTCCAAAAACAGCCAGATCGAGCTGTTTTGATGCCTCCCTATTGACTGTCTCCACCAGATGTCCATAGCAATAATCCAAAATCCAAAATCGGCATGACCGTATCTGTCACAGTTGTCGTGTCATAATGCAGGCCAAATCGGGGCTTTGGGCTTTACTTTGCTGTTCGTTCCTGATAAAAAATCACGCTAAATCATTAAGAAACAGGGCAAGTTGTCCAATGTCAAGGGAGAAAAAAGGGGGACGTACATAAGTATATAAATAACTGCGGCGGAGGCATGACTTACTTATATATTTATGAACGTCCCTCTAGTATCCGAAGACTCAACCGCAAGAGGCAAGCTAATGAATGAAATCCTTGCTTATAATCGGGAAGATTTACAGGCCACATGGGCGGTTCTGAATTGGTTGAAGTCCAAGGGACGTTAGACAAATGTCATTCGTCAGAATAGAAAATTGAAAATGAGAATTTTTCTAACTTCAGATGTCCACCTGGGTATGAAGTTCGCCGGATACCCAAGCGTTCAGGAAAAGCTTATAGAGGCAAGGTTCGAGACGCTGAAACGGTGTGTTGATATCGCGAACGACCGGGAGTGTGATTTGTTTGTTGTTGGAGGCGATCTTTTTGACAGGGTCTCAGTGGCCAAAGGCGATATTCAGCGTGCAGCAGAGATCCTGGGCGACTTTCAAGGCAGATTGGTTGCTGTCCTGCCGGGGAATCACGATTTCATCACACAACGCCCTGATGGTCTGTGGGCTGTTTTTAAGGGCTTCGCTGACAATCATATTCTTGTCCTGGAATCTAAAAAAGCCTATCCACTGAAACCATATGACCTAGATGCAACTATATATGCGGCACCATGTGAGTCAAAGCATTCGCCAGAGAACTGCATTGGATGGATTCAAGCGAATGAGAATGATAAGGACGTTCGGTTCCACATCGGCATAGCACACGGTAGCCTTGAAGGTCTCTCACCTGATTTTGATAAGAATTACTATCCAATGACCGAATCGGAGCTGCTGTCATGTGGGCTCGATCTCTGGTTAATGGGGCATACGCATATACCCTACCCAACCGAACCGGGGCCTAAGACCAGGGTTTTATATCCGGGAACACCGGAGCCAGACGGATTTGACTGTGATCATGAAGGGAAGGCGGCCTTAATAGAAATAGGAGAGGATGGGCGGGTTAAACCGACTTTTGTGACTACTGGAACTTACAGGTTTGTCCATGAAGAAACGGAGATCAGTTCCTGGAGTGATGCTGAAGCGATCCTGGCCAGATATTCCTACCCTAAGCACGGGAAAACCCTTTTGAAGCTCAGAATGAAAGGTAGGCTTCCCGAGGAAGAATACAAAAAGCTCAGCTTGATTCGTGAGAATTTGGAAAAAAACTTATCATTGGTCGATATCGATTCCACCGGAGTCACAATAAAGATCACCCCTGATGTCATTGATAGAGAATTTACAGAACATTCTTTCCCACACAGGCTCTTGAAACAGCTCGCACAGAACAATGATTTCGAGGCATTGCAGGCAGCTTATGAGCTCATCAGGGAGACCCAGAGATGATTATCGAGAAGGTAATCATTAACACCTTCGGAGGACTTTCCAAAAAGGAAATAGATCTCCAAGAGGGCATGAACGTTGTTGTGGGGCCAAATGAATCGGGAAAGTCCACAATCTACAATGCTATTGAGAATACGCTCTTTACCCCTTCGAAACTCACTCCTGCCAAGTTCAGGAAGCGGATGGGACGCTTCATCCCGGTTGGGGGCGGTGACACGATTGAAGTCAGTATCCATTTCAAAAGGCAGGGAAGCAACTACACGCTGCGACGGCGGTGGGGCGGTTCGGTTTTGTCTTCGCTGACCCTGCCCGATGGCTCGATCCTCACTGATGATGATGCGATACAAGGCGTAATCAGGGAATGCATCCAGGTCCCCGAAGGTACATATAAGACGGTCATGATGTCCTATCAAACGGGTCTGTCGAGAACCATACGTGACATTCAAGAAGACAAGGAGACCCTTGAATCGTTAGGAGACCTCCTGAGGAAGGCTGTGATGGAGATGGATGGTGTGTCCGTGGATGCATTCAGGGCCAAAATCGAGGACTCGTATAATAGCTTTTTTGGCCGGTGGGATATTGGCGCCAATTACCCGGAGGGCAATCGAGGTATTGAGAATCCATGGGTAAAGGGCGCAGGCTCTATCACTCACTTATTCTATGAAAAAGAAAAGGTGAGGAGGGCCCTTGAGGCTGCCGTGGAATACGAGAAGGAACTGGACGATTTGAATAAGAGGATCTCCGATCATGCCAGCGAGGTGGGCAAGACGGAATCATACGTCAAGAGCAATAAACCGCTCAAGGAAGACGCTGTCAAACAAAGGCAGATCGAGGCTGATCTTAAAGGGATTGATTTGGAATACGAGAAGCTCGAAAAGATCAATAAGGACTGGCCAGTAACGGAGTCAAAAAGAAAGGAAAAAAGCAAAAGAATAACCGAATTGGAGGCGAACGAAACAAAGCTCAATAAAGAGAAAGAAAAAGCGGGGAATTATCAAGGAGCCAAGAATCTTCTGGATAAATACGGTAAGGTACAAAAGAAGAAACAAGTTCTAGACGAAACCCACAAAAACCTGGCAAAAGTGGCGAAGCTCACTGATGATGATATGAAAGCCATCAGACAGACGTTTAATAGAAAAGGGACACTTGAAGCGACTTTATCAGCAGGTAAGCTCTCCGTCAAATTTACGCCGAAGGAAGACACCGACTTAGAAATTCAGAAGGGCCTGGAGGATAAGTTCCAAACAAAAACAAGGAGAGGAGAGACACTTGAGTTTCAGGCCGACGGAAGGCTGATATTTTCCCATCCTGAATGGGACTTGGAGGTGACTTCAGGTGAAGTGGAATACGACCAAATACTACAAGAATATGAAGAAGCAAAATCGGACATTGAAGACCTTCTCCAGAAGTTCAATATAAAAAGCCTTGAGGAGGCAGAGGCCGCAAACAGGGCTTACGAAGCAGAACTGGCAAAGCTACAAAATGCGCAGTTCAACCTGGAAGAGGAACTGGGGGAACTTAAATACGAGGACCTGAAGGAGAAGACAAAGGGACTTCAGGTCGAAAAGCCTGATAGGGAACTGGCGACGATTCTTGGCGAAGTGGCGGAAACAAAAGCAGAAATCAAAGGCCTAAAAGTGGATCTCGCTGAGCTTCAAGAAAAGCACCGGGGATACGCTGAGGAATTTGGAGATCAGCACAAATTACTTGAGAGACTGGCGGAGCTCACTGGTGCACGAAAAGAGAAGCAGAAGGCCCTCGGGCTATTGAGGCCTTTACCGGCAGAGATAGAGGATGTGAATGAATTCATCGGTAAGTATGAGGAGATGGAATCCAGACTAAAGGAATTGACAAATGAACACAATAAGTTGATTCAAGAAAGGATTCGTTTAGAGGGAAAGGCACCCGACAGATCTGTTGAGGAATTTGAAAGGGACTTGGCCGAAGCAGAAGAGAATTTCAATGGCGAACTGAGAAAGGGCACAGCTATAGCAACAATAAAGGAAGGCATGGAAAGCCTGCTTGAGGAGATGGATAGCACGACTTACAAAGGCCTGGAAAAGGATGTTGCAGAATTAATGCAAAAGATGACAGGAGGGCGATATAAAGGTGTAGTGATGGACGAGAGTATTCCAAGTGGTTTCCACAGAAAAGACGGTGTAACCATGCCCTATGAGAATCTCTCCACAGGGACGAAGGATGTACTTGGAATTGCTTTGAGGCTGGCGATAACGAAAAGATTTTTGGCAGAAAAAGAAGGTTTCGTGATTATGGACGATCCTCTCGTTGACTTAGATCCTGATCGACAGTTGAAAGCTGCTGATGCAATAAAGGATTTCGCAGAAAACACACAGCTTATTCTATTAACTTGCCAGCCTACACATGCCCAGTTGCTTGGCGGGCATCAAGTTGAACTAATGTTATAGTTTGTGTCAACATCGCGCGCGTAGTTTGGGGACGCCCTTTAGTTTTACAGTTTCTAAGTGCTTCGATTTGCAAATACGATGACGTATTTTTATCGAATCAGTTCAAAGCAATTACTCACTCAGCACTAAGTAATCCTTTTAGAGCCGGTTCATGATGGCAAGAAAGTTGAGGATAGAGGAATTGAGCGTTGTAGGGTACGTCGGGGCCGGTCAAGGAAGTGCCCATGGGCGGTAGATTTGGAATATGGCGACCAAGCTCAAAGCACAGATCCGGAAAGCCCTCCTCAGGCCGCCTAGCCCCTTACAATGACGATTTTACCCCTGAAGATGGCCGTTTAAGGGTTCAAAACAGATATTTTTGGAATCTTTATCGTGGTATATTAACAGGATAGCTTGGCCCTACCCCGGTTTGGCCTGTTCATATCTGTGAGAGAAAAATCGATTCTGACGTAATCAAAAGATGCCAACGCAACATGATTATGAAACAGCACGGGCCCTTGCGCTGTACACCCTGTCAAGGCTGGATATAGAAAGGTGTTGCACTCATGCGGGCCTTTCACTGGAGATTGTCTCCCCTGAGATAAAACGGGTGTCAATTCCATACCTGGGCGATACATACACCCTGAGCGTACACAACGAGACGATCTCCTTCGATGATGCCTCACCCCCACTTAGGACCCCTGATCAGGTGCTCCTGCTCCATTATCTGATCACGGCCAGAGGAATGCCTGTTGCAAACGAGTTGATTACTTTCCGGGAGGTGCCGTCTGGCTCTTTCTATTATGCAGCCTTTGTAAAAAGAGCGATTGCTCCGCTAGTAAAATGTTTCGGGGGAAAACCTTCCCTTCTGGACAAAGTTGCCCAGGTGATCGGCCAGGTGTTGCCGTCGCCCGGGGACAAGGCCCTGAAGATCTTTGCACTCCCCTGCGTGCCGGTGGTGCTCTCTTTGTGGAGGGGGGACGATGAGTTTCCGCCTGAGGCGAATCTGTATTTTGATCGATCGATCGCCTCCTATCTGCCTACAGAGGATATTGCCTACCTGGGAGGTGCGGTGGTGTACAAGGTAATAGGCATCGCACGACAATTATGAAACAAATGTTAACAGGCTGTTGCCCAAATCCCTTTTCGCTTTGTCTAAAACGACCGCTCAAAGGCATTGGGACAACAACCTGCTTTCTTACTACGTTTTCTCTTGCTGGTCGTTTCCGTCTGGGTCAGGAGGGGGTTTTTCGAAAAAGCCGTGATACCGTGGACTTGGCAAGATGTGTCAATCAAGCTAGATGACCGGCTTGCTCCCCGCAAGCCCTGTCCTATAGGAAGGACGGGCTGAGGGGAGCTATAAAAAATTTATCTTCCTTACCGGGAAGCGCCGCCCTTCAGGGCGGGAGAAGCTTCAATATTATCGCGGCTTTTGAGAAAAACCCCCTCCTGACCCATGGAGGTAACTAAGGCATGGTTTGGGTTGACGTGACAAAAAAACTCTGACGGCGTGAGGTGCTTTAGGTCATGAAAATAACCATACTGGGCTCGGGAACCTGTGTCCCCTCCTTGAAGAGGAGCAGTTGCTCGGTCCTTATTGAGATAGCCCAAAGCCTGCTTCTGTTTGATGCTGGAGCAGGTACCATGAGACGACTCCTTGAGGCCGGGGTCACCATTGATCAGCTTTCCCACATTTTCTTCAGCCATCTCCACCCAGACCATACGGCCGAGCTAGTCACTTTCTTATTTGCCACCAAGTACCCGTACACCTACAGGCGACGGAAGCCATTTACCATTGTGGCGGCTGAGGGATTTTTAGATTTTTATGAAAGACTGAAATCTGCTTACGGGGAATGGATTGAACTGGCACCAGGTCTCATGGACATCACAGAGCTCGACACCAAGAAGCGTGATCACCTCGATTTCGGCCAGTTCGATGTGGACAGCCTTCCAATGGACCATACGGATAAGAGCCTGGCCTACCGGATCACTGCACCCGACAATAGATCCGTTGTCTATTCAGGGGATACCGATCTTTGCGACAACTTAGTGACGCTGGCAAAAGGGGTGGACGTCCTGATCTGTGAATCTGCCCTTCCGGACGAGATGAAGGTCCCTGGACATCTTACGCCGTCTCTGGCCGGTCAGATCGCGACCCGGGCCCGCGTGAAAAAGCTCGTACTCACCCACTTTTACCCTGAATGCGATGGAGTCGATGTAGCCAAGGAGTGCCGAAAGACCTACCAAGGCCCTCTTGTCCTGGCAGAGGATCTTATGGAGATAGAGCTACCAACCGCGCTCATATAAAAAAACGCTTGCGGGCTTAAGAGGAGGCTTCTGTGATGGACATTAGGGTATTCTTTACAACTTTTGGGATGATATTCCTTGCCGAACTCGGGGATAAGACACAACTCGCCACGCTTTCTTTTGCTGCCGAGAGCAAATCGCGGCTTGCTGTATTCTTGGGCTCCGCGGGCGCCCTGGTTCTTACCTCCCTGTTGGCTGTTGGGCTTGGAGCGGGACTGGGCAGGCTCATCCCGGCCAATTATATCAAGATAGGAGCCGGCGCGCTTTTTGTCCTATTAGGGCTGTGGATGATATTTTTTCCAGGAACAAAGTAGAATTACGAACAACAGGCTGTTTGCAAAAACGTAGCAAAGTGACTTCCCCGTGAACGGATCTCAGCCGTTTTTTCGGGCGAATTCTTCCATGAAATCGACCAGGGCCTTTATTCCGTCGAGGCCTGTAGCATTATAGATGGAGGCCCTGCACCCTCCGACCGAACGGTGCCCCTTAAGTCCGCCCAGGCCGTGCTCAAGGGCCTGCTGCACAAATTGTTTTTCCAAATCCTCGCTGGGGAGACGAAAGGTCACATTCATTACAGATCGGCTCTCCTTTTCCGCGGTTCCTTTATAAAATCCGGACTCATCGATCACCCGGTAAAGGAGGCTGGCCTTTTCCCGGTTGATTTCCTCCATTTTTTCAAGCCCGCCAATGGTCTCCTCCAGCCATTTTAGCACCAGTTGAAGCGTGTAGATGGCAAAACAGGGAGGCGTGTTGAACATAGAGTTGGACTCCAAGAAGGTCGTATACTTGAGCAACGTAGGGAGGTGCTGAGGGACCCGATCCACCATATCCTGACGAATAATGACCAATGTGGCTCCTGCTGGTCCCAGGTTCTTTTGAGCTCCGGCATAGATCAACCCAAAAGGGGAGACATCAAAGGGCCGACTCATGATGTCTGAAGACATGTCACATATGAGAGGAACCCCGCCAGTGTCAGGAAAAGATGCCCACTGCGTACCCTTGATCGTATTGTTGGAAGTGATGTGGGTATAAGCTGCGTCAGGGCTGAAGTGAATATTCCTGGGAATATAGGAAAAGTTCTTGTCTTCAGATGAGGCTGCCACCTTGACCGTCTTTCCCTGAGCCTTGGCCTCTTTGATCGCCTTAGTGGCCCAAGTCCCGGTGTTTACATAATCGGCCGACTGGCCCTCGAGGAGCAAGTTCATGGGAATCATGCAAAACTGCAAGCTTGCTCCACCTTGAAGGAACAGTACGTGGAAGCCCTCATCGAGTCGAAGAAGTCGTCTAACACGCTCTGTGGCGTCCACCATGACTTCATCAAACCATTTTGATCGATGGCTCACTTCCGTGATAGACATGCCTGACCCTTTGAAATTTAGAAACTCTCCCTGAATCTCCTCCAAAACCGGTAAGGGAAGAGCAGCCGGGCCTGCATTGAAGTTGTAGATCCTCTCTTTCATTTCAACCTCCTGGGTTTTGCGGCGAAGCTATAGGCAAAAGGTCTGGGGTGTCAAGGAGAAAAGTGGTGATTTGGGCAAGAGACTCTTGACAAGCCACTGGCCTTGAAAGTAAAAGTGGCAATTTGAAACAGTGAAAAAAACGGCGAAGGAGAAGCAAAATTGAAAGTCCTGGTAAGTGACAAGCTGGCAGAAGTCGGGGTCAAGATGTTTAAAAAAACCAAGGGTATCAAGGTCGATGTAAAAGTCGGCCTTACACCTAAGGAGTTAAAGGCCATCATAAAAGGCTACGAAGCCCTGGTTATAAGGAGTGCTACAAAGGTGACCAAGGACATCCTCAAGGCCGCTGGTCGTCTGAAAGTAATAGGGCGTGCTGGTATCGGGCTCGATAATGTGGACATCCCTACAGCCACCAAACAAGGGATCGTGGTGATGAATACACCGAGTGGAAATGTAGTGACCACTGCTGAGCATACCATTGCCATGATGCTCGCCCTTTCCCGGAATATCCCTCAGGGTACTGCATCCTTAAAGGCTGGACGGTGGGAAAAGAAAAAACAGCAGGGTAGAGAGGTCTTCAAGAAAACCCTTGGGGTCATTGGCTACGGTCGAATCGGCAGTATTGTAGCCGACCGAGCCAGGGGACTCAAGATGAAGGGCATTGTACATGATCGTTCTGCAAACAAGGAGATGCTAGATCAGGTCGGCTTAGAGCTAGTCTCTTTGAAGGACCTTTACAACCGTTCTGACTACATCAGCGTTCATGTGCCCAAGTCAAAAGAAAACATCAGCCTCATCAACAAAAAGGCCTTCGACCAGATGAAGCCCGGTGTGATGATTATCAACTGCGCCCGGGGAGGTATCGTGAATGAAAAAGATCTGGTCGATGCCCTGAAGTCCGGCAAAGTGGGAGGCGCCGCCCTGGACGTCTTTGAAACCGAGCCTCCGGGTGCCTCTCCCCTTTTGAAATTCAATAACGTCATCTGCACCCCCCACCTGGGGGCATCCACGGCTGAAGCCCAGACCAATGTGGCTGTGGCAGTGGCCGAACAGATCATCAGTTACCTTCAGACCGGCACAATAATTAATGCCGTCAACGTCCCATCGGTTAGTGGTGAATTGCTGGCTAAACTCCAGCCTTATTTGACCTTAGCTGAACGCATGGGTTGTCTCCAGGCCCAGCTCGCTGAAGGGTCTATTAAGGGAGTTACCATAAAATATCTAGGCGATTTTCTAGGCCTTGACATGAACCCTGTAACCACTGCTGGGATAAAAGGGCTACTCGCGCCGTTTCTCAAAGATGAAGTCAATTTTGTGAATGCCCCGGTGATTGCCAAGGAACGGGGAATCAAAGTCGTTGAGTCGCGCAGTGTAGAGGCCGAAGACTTCACTAATCTCATCACGATTCATGCAACAGCCTCTAAAGGATCAAACACGGTTTCTGGAACCATATTCGGAAAGCGCGAGCCTAGAATTGTCAGGATCAACAACTTCAGACTCGAAGTCGTTCCCGAAGGTCACCTTCTTTTCATCCATAACTTGGACAAGCCGGGTGCCATCGGTAGCATTGGAACTGTGCTTGGGCGAAACAAGATCAATATTGCTCGGATGCATGTGGGTCAAGAAAGGGATGGGGAGAGAAATGTGATACTCCTGGATACAGATACGCCTGCGCCACCCGAGACCATAGAGGAACTTCGAGCCCTTCCCTTGGTCAAGTCAGTAACCCCCCTTGAGCTGTAAGCTCGAATGATAATCCGCTGACCACTGACCGGCATCTTGACAATGTTGTCAACAGAACGTAAAATATAAAAAAATCGTATCAATTTAGCGCCTTGAAAAAAGCCACCTTTTGCTCACTTGGTGAGCCATTTTGGGATTCAGCATTCGCCCGGCTAAATTTTAAAAATTCGGGCTAACGCCC
Organism: Desulfobacterales bacterium; assembly: GCA_030616425.1. Taxonomy (GTDB): domain Bacteria; phylum Desulfobacterota; class Desulfobacteria; order Desulfobacterales. The sequence goes on from JAUWXJ010000007.1 coordinate 11,632, forward strand.
TCAAACAGTTTGAAATTTTTGACGCCAGGCTCATTCTGAATCTTTTTCCAAAATGGCTCAAAGTCGTTCGCAAAACAGCTTTTTTCAGCAGTTTTTAAAAAGGCTAAAGTGATACAAAAAATCGATATTGCTTCTTGTGTGAAACCGCAAAGCTTGCGTAAGGGAGGGAGTCATGACAGAGGAAGAAAGGGGGTTTACTATTAAGGATAACCGGGCATTTTCCGCAGAAACCGGAGAACCCAAGACTGAGGAACCCCGGGAAGCCGAAGAGGAAAAGAAAGAGGAAAAGGAGGCAGCAGCGGGTGAGGCTGAGCCGGAAGCAGGCGAGGAGACCCAGCTTCCTGAGATCAATTTTTCCACCTTTGTCTTTTCGCTCAGTTCCTCAGCCTTTCTTCATTTTGGCGAGATACCAGACCCTTCAAGCGGCGAAAAGAAGAAAAACCTTCCTATGGCAAAACAAACCATTGATATCCTGGCCATGCTGGAAGAAAAGACAAGGGGAAACCTCTCGTCTGATGAGGAACAGCTTTTGAAGAACATCCTGTATGATTTGAGGATGCGTTACGTAAAAGAGACGCAATAAAGACACAATATAGATGTGGGCGTGTGTCGCATCTCATCCATTAAGGGAGGAATAATGATGACTTCGAACAAACCGGATAAGACGGGTACCTGGCGCCTTCCTGTTATGGGGGTGGTACTGGTCTCCATATTGGCAGGTATCTTCTTTGCCGCTGGTTTCAACATGACCCAAAACACGTCGGCTTTGAACCCGTCTTCAACCGTGATGGTTCCTGCCAATTTCACGGATGTGGCTATGGCTGTGAGTCCTGCCGTGGTCAATATTCGAGCCGAAAAGGTCATAAAGGGAGGTGGGGCGTTCAGACATTTTCAAAACCCCTTTGGGAAGGATGACCCTTTTCGTGATTTCTTTGAAAGATTTTTTGGGGACATGCCACGCCGCGAATTTAAACAGCGGAGCCTCGGTTCAGGGTTTTGCATAGATAAGGCGGGCTATATTGTGACCAATAATCATGTCATTGAGAACGCCGACAAGATCAAGGTTAAATTAAAGAGCGGTAAGGAGTATGATGCCGAGATTGTTGGTCGAGACGCCAAGACCGACATTGCCTTGATCAAGGTAAAGTCCTGGCGAAACCTTCAGGCCGTAAAGTTGGGTGACTCAGATGCCCTGAAAGTGGGTGAGTGGGTTGTGGCTATCGGAAGCCCATTTGGGCTGGAACACACGGTAACGGCCGGTATCGTAAGCGCCAAGGGGCGTGTGATCGGCTCCGGACCGTACGATGATTTTATCCAGACAGATGCCTCCATTAATCCTGGAAATAGCGGGGGGCCGCTTATCAACATGAAAGGTGAGGTAGTAGGGATAAACACGGCTATCTTTTCCAGAAGCGGTGGAAACGTGGGGATCGGTTTTGCCATCCCGATCAACTTGGCCCGTGGAATCATTGATCAACTCAAGGCCTCAGGTACAGTCACGCGGGGCTGGCTTGGTGTTAGCATCCAAGACCTGACTCCGGAGCTTGCCGAGTATTATGGTGTGAAAGATGACAAGGGTGCACTGGTTGGGGAAGTTTTCAAGGGAGACCCTGCTGACAAAGCAGGGATCAAGCCAAAGGACGTAATCATTGAGGTGGATGGTAATAAGGTTGAGGACAGTCGGCAGCTGTCCCAAAAAATTGCCGGTGTCCCTGTGGGGGGGGAAATTACCGTTAAGGTGGTGAGGGATGGAAAGGAACATACCTTTCGAGTAAAAATTGCCAAACGCACAGAGGGCAAAGAAAGCCTTGCCTTGAAACAGCCCGTGGAAAAGACCGAACTGGGCATGACAGTCTCCACCCTGACAAGAGAGCTTGCCAGACGATACGCTATATCAGAGGACCAAGGTGTTGTGGTCGTGAGTGTAGAGCGGGGTGGCCCGGCTGACAAGGCCGATGTCCAAGAAGGGGATCTCATCCTCGAGATAGATCACAAGCCTATAAAGACCCTTGAGGATTATCAGTCACGGATCAAAAAAGTGAAAAAAGGGGATACTGTTCCCTTCCTTATCAAGAGAAAAAGAGGTTTTTTCGCCCTTAACATAACCAAATAGGTTGGCCGGTCAAGCCCGTTGAGCTGGTTCTGAAAGGCAAAAACCGCCTGACGGGCTAACGGGCAAAACCGGGTAACCGTGTACATATGAATACGCTGGTCATACCATCACCTGCCAAGATTAACCTCTTTCTAAAGGTGGTTGGGAGACGGCCTGATGGATACCATGAAATCATAACCCTCCTCTCCAGGATTAGTCTCTTTGATACTGTCTTATTGGCCTTTGATCAACCCTCCATAAGCGTCGAGTGCTCTCACCCCAGGGTACCGGAAGATAGAAACAATTTGGCATATCAGGCGGCCTCAGTCTTTCTTGATGCCCTGTCAACACAGGAAAGCGTGGGCATTTTCATTGACAAGCAAATACCTGTGGCTGCAGGCCTTGGTGGTGGCAGCAGCAATGCTGCGGCCGTACTGATGGGTCTAAACCAGCACTATGAGTTTCCATTCAGCAACAAGGAACTTATGGAGATTGGGCTCAAGGTTGGAGCGGATGTCCCTTTTTTCTTGTTCAGGCATGTGGCAATTGCCCGCGGGATTGGAGATGATCTGGAGGTGTATGAAGGTCTGCCACCGCTGTCCGTGGTCTTGGTTTGCCCAAGATTCGAGGTGCCTACGGTCTGGGTTTACAAAAATCTAAATTTAAGATTGACAAATTGTGAAAAAAATTATAAAAAACGGTTCCTTAACCAGGATTTTTCCCGTGTTAAGCACTTTTTGTGTAATGATTTAGAGCAAGTAACCATCGGGAAGTTTCCGGAGATAAAGAGCATCAAGAGGGCCCTCCTCGATCTCGGTGCTGAAATTGCTCTGATGTCTGGGAGCGGGCCAAGCGTGTTTGGCCTGTTCAAGGATGCACAGCAGGCCACAAAGGCGAATCACAGCATAAGACATCGAGGAAGATGGAATACATTTCTGATCGATTTACTGCTCCCCTGATGAGCGTGCTGGGGTGTCGTCAAGTGGTAAGACACAGGATTTTGGTTCCTGCATTCGGAGGTTCGAATCCTCCCACCCCAGCCACGTGAGCTATTTCTCCTGGGTCCGTTGGGCAATGGCAAATCATTGCCGTTGCTGTTTTATGGTGTATCAGTCCTGCCAATCATTGTCGGTGACTCATGCATAGCCTTGTTGTGTTTGCTGGAAACTCTAATATCGAATTGGCTGAGGATATCTGCCGTCACATCGGCATTAAGTTGGGTGACGCCCAAGTAAAGAGATTCAGTGACGGTGAAATTCAGATAGAAATCAGAGAGAACGTTCGAGGCAAGGACGTATTTATCATACAGTCCATATGCGCCCCCGTAAACGACAATCTGGTGGAACTCTTGCTGATGATAGATGCCTTCAAGCGCGCATCAACGCAGAGGATTACGGCAGCCATTCCGTATTACGGCTATAGCCGACAGGACAAGAAGGTGGCACCCCGTGTGCCGATTAGCGCAAAGCTGGTGGCTGACCTGCTAACGACAGCCGGCGCCCGCCGCGTGATCACCCTGGATCTTCATGCCGGCCAAATCCAGGGCTTTTTCAATATTCCTGTAGACAACCTCTTTGCAGCCCCGATTCTTTTGGACTATATCAAAAAGAGTTTTAAAGACGATACAGTCATTGTTTCTCCAGACGCAGGGGGCGTGGAAAGGGCCAGGGCCTTTGCCAAGCGTCTCGATGCTCAGCTGGCCATCATCGACAAAAGACGTGAGGCTCCCAACAAGGCCGAGGCCATGAATGTTGTAGGTGATGTTCAGGGAAAGATCGCTATTATCTTGGATGACATGGTGGATACCGGAGGTACTCTTACACAAGCAGCTGGGGCCCTGAAAAAACATGGAGCTTTGGAGGTTCATGCCTGCTGTGCCCATGCCGTGCTTTCAGGTCCTGCCATAGAGAGGATTGATGATTCGGAGATTCAAACTCTTACGGTTACAAATACTATCCCTCTGAATGAAAAGGCCAGGAGGAGTGATAAGATCTGCGTATTGTCCGTGTCCAAGCTTTTGGCAGAAGCGATTCATCGTTCTCACACAGGGAGTTCGGTCAGCTCCCTCTTCGTATAAGATCGCTTCCCGATCTTATATCAAGCTATAAAATCGCGGAGCGATTTTATCAAGGAGAAAACTCATTGGAACTATTTGATCTCAAAGTCACGAAACGGGATACCTTTGGTAAGGGCCCAGCACGGGCACTCAGGCGTCAGGGCCTGATTCCGGCAGTATTGTACGGCCCAAGAAGAGAGTCGATGCCCCTTACCATCTCCCCGATCGATTTGGACAAGATCTACAAGACGAGCGGAACCGAACACGTTGTTCTAAACCTTATCATTGAAAATGGTGGCACTGACAATGTCACAGCTATGGTAAAAGAGGTGCAGGCCGCTCCTGTGACCGACCAATATCTTCATATCGATTTCTATGAAATATCCTTGGATCAGAAGATTACGGTGAGCGTGCCGGTTGAGGTTACGGGCAAATCAAAGGGGATTGAGCGCGGGGGCTTATTACAGATAGTGCGGCACGAACTCGAGATATCTTGTCTTCCCACAGATATGCCTGATACGATCGAAGTTGATGTAACAAACCTCGACATCGGCGACTCCATCCACATTGGAGATATTGAAATAGAAGATAAGATAAGTCTGTTGGCCGACACAGGGCATACAGTACTCACAGTTGTAGCACCCACTGTGGAGGAAGAAGAGGTGCCTGAAGAGGAAGTTGAGGAGGAAGCTGAAGAGGCCGAAGCTGAGGAAGCTGAAGAGGCAGGCGAGGATTCTAATCAGTAGCAGTGGATGCCAGAAGATAGGTTTCAGCTGATCGTGGGCTTGGGCAATCCCGGGGAGGCATATCGCCTGACCCGGCATAACGTTGGGTTCATGGTCGTTGATCGACTGGCACAGACGCATCAGCTCACACTGAATAGGCGCAAATTCAAGGTTGTTTTTGGTCTCGGAAAGGTGGACGGGCGATCTGTAATCCTTGCCAAGCCCATGACCTTCATGAATATGAGCGGCCCGGCAATTCGGGACCTGACCCATTTTTTCAACTTGGACAAAAAAAACCTTTTGGTGATTCATGACGACATAGACCTTGTCTTTGGAAAGATAAAAATCAAGCAGAAAGGAGGGGATGGAGGACATAAGGGAGTAAAATCCTTAATAGAAGCATTTGGCAACGGCGCATTTGCCCGCCTGCGCGTCGGCATCGGTCGTCCACAAACCCGGCAAGAGGCAAGAGCTTACGTGCTGGGAAGATTCGACACCAACCAAGAGAAGCTCTTGGATGACGTGATCACTATGGCACAGGATGCTGTGGAGACAATCCTCTTGAAGGGTCTAAAAGAGGGAATGAACCGTTTTAGTAGGAAAGAAATTCGATTAGAACGAGGTTGAACCCAACCGCATCATCTCTCCACCCCTTTCCCTATCTCTCCACTTCCAAATATAATATCCAACACCGCTTGATGCCCCCAAAAAAACTTAAGATTAAGCCTGAAAGAAGGTTAGACTCCATAAAACATCCACCTCCTTGGTTCTAAAAAACAAAGGCCCCTTTGGCGTCTCTCAATAACATTGAAACACCCAAGGGGCCATTTATAAGAAAGGATTTTGAAATTAGCTACTTAACGCCCCAGTATGTTAAAAGCACGGGAACCATGATCAATGCCACCTTACCCACTATCTTTAGCAAGATATTCAGCGAAGGCCCTGATGTATCCTTGAATGGATCGCCTACTGTATCAGCAATCACTGCTGACTTATGAGCGTCGGAGCCTTTGCCCCCCATGTGTCCAGCCTCGATGTATTTCTTGGCATTGTCCCAGGCCCCACCTGCATTGGCCATAAACAGGGCCATCAGTAGCCCCGTTGCCAATGCCCCTGCCAGGAGTGCCCCTAAGGCCTCCAATCCTAATGTTAGACCAACAGCAGCAGGAACGATTACTGATAGTAGGCCCGGCAGACGCATAGATTTCAAGGCCCCTTTGGTGGTTATATCCACACATTTGGCCGAATCTGGCTTTGCGGTCCCTTCCATCAATCCAGGGATCTCCCGCCACTGCCTGCGTACCTCCTCGACTATCGCGCCGCCTCCACGGCCCACTGCCTGCATGGTTAAGGCAGAAAACAAGAACACCATCAGTCCTCCGATGAACAGACCCGCCATTGTCTTGGGCTCTGTGAGGCTGATAGTTTCAAGATGGGCGGCCTTGTAATAGGCGGCCAACCAGGCCAACGAGGCCAGGGCAGCAGAACCAATGGCAAACCCCTTACCCATGGCGGCCGTGGTATTTCCTACCGCATCCAGGGCATCGCACCGTGTTCTAACAATCTCGTCCATTTCGCACATCTCGGCAATTCCTGCAGCATTATCCACTATAGGGCCGTAACAGTCGCAGGACAGGTTAACACCCAGCACCCCCAATATGCCCACTCCGGCAATGGCTATTCCGTAAAGGCCTGCGGTCATATAGGCAACTACCATTGCCGTAGTAATAGCTAATACTGGAACCACGGTGCTATACATTCCCTGGGCCAGACCTTCGATGAGAACCGTGGAAGCACCGGTCTCTGTTGCTTTGCATATGCCTGAAACCGGGCCGTATTTGGCATCGGTGTAATATAAGGTGGACCAACCTATTATCATCCCAGACAAAAGACCAGACAAAAGTGCCCAGAATACGCCAAGGTCACCGAGAAACTTTGTTACTATAAAGTAACATGCTACCACCATAAGACCATTAGCGATTACTATCCCCCTATTCATGGACTTGTGAACCCTCTCTGTCTGCTGTTCAAAGGTCTCATCAGGAGCACCCTCTGCCACACGGATTGAAAGAGCTCCGACTATTGAGCAGGCAATGCCAACACCGGCTATCATAAGAGGTAACAACAAATGCTTGGGAGTCAACATGGCCCCTAAGAACATGGTGGCTATGATGGCACTCACATAGGATTCAAATAGGTCCGACCCCATCCCCGCAATATCACCCACGTTGTCACCGACACAATCGGCTATTGTGGCTGGATTTCTGGGGTCATCCTCTGGTATGCCTGCCTCTACCTTGCCCACGAGATCTGCCCCTACATCAGCACTTTTGGTATATATGCCGCCCCCACACCTTAGGAATAGGGCTGTAAGTGAAGAACCAAAGGCATAGGCCACAAGGAGCCTCAGGTCAGGGGTTATAAGATATATTACCACTATCCCTATGATTCCCATGCCTACCGTACACATTCCCATTACCGCTCCGCTAGAAATGGCTACCTGGAAGGCCCTGGGAAAGCTTTTAGAGGCTATATTGCAGGCCTTGACATTAGATGCCGTAGATACATTCATGCCTATCCATGCAGCGAACGCAGAAACGCCAGCCCCTATAATGAAGGTTACAGATTCGAGAGGGTGGATGAATGCACCCAGCAATATGGCAATGGCAGCCAAGACCACCACCATGGTGGTGTATTCCCTTTTTAGGAACGCCATTGCCCCCTCATGGACAGAATCCGCTATGTCTATCATCCTCTGCGTACCCTTTGGCACCTTATTCAGGCGGGCGACCAGATAGGCTACATAGATGAGGGCGAGAATACCCCCAATCAGTGCAACTTGTAACTCGAGAGTGAAACGTTCCATACGTTACTACCTCCTTCCATAAGAATTATACGTGACTTGCAGTTTTTTTACTGCATTTCCACTACTCATAAACGTTTGTGGTTTAGGGAGAATAACTTTTGGGTTATTAAAGCTTCCTTCACCATACCAACTGAGGCACGCTCGCTTGATAACGTTGATTCCATGAATCCGGGCTAAACAATGGATGACCATAAACCCTATGTCGTGCCTGGTTAATCGATAATCTTCTCCAGGATTCCCCAATCCCACAATAAGATTCACCTAGACTATAAAGTCTTCATCACCTCCTCTAATAAACTCTATTCTCCCTCCACCCCCTTTCCTTCCTCCACCTGTTTCACTTCTTCAGCCACTTCTTTCCCCACGACGGGTGGTGGAATAGTGACTACAACGTGCTTTTTATCGAACTCCTCGAGCTATTTCTTGATATTGGCAATCTCCTGATCGATCTCCTGGGACTTTTCCGGGCCGTACTCCTTGGCCTTTTGCAGATGCCGCAAATTCTTTAGCCACGCCCCTCATCGTCCCGCTGTGTGTCAGAGAACACGAATCCCATACAAGATTCCGCTGTTTTTGTAAAGGGATTTCTCATCCTCAGGCCAAGATTTCCTGTGTCAAGGATAGGTAGCCGGCAGCTCCTGTGAAACCTTGGATTTCCGGAAAACTGGGGAGATGACTTGAGGGGATCCAATGTTTAGACTCGATTTTTCCCAGCGTTTCCCAACGCAGTACAGAGCTTGACCATAATTGACAATAACGGTAAGGTGCGGGCTGCAAAGGGATTGTAGAAAACGGAGCCCCGTTCTTGGGGATGCTTGATAAGAACGGAGAAACCATCTGGAAAGCACCATAGAAATATGGATGGATAGGAGAAAAAAGATGATAACGCGGAGAAACTATTGCCCCAACCTTAATCACAGGCGTAGAAACGCCCCGGTGCGCTTTTGCCCGATGTGTGGCGAGGTGGTGAATGAAAACATCCCCATCAAGAAGTGTACTGAAGAGGAACACGCAAAAAGCCGACGCGAAAGAAACAACTATTGTTTGGATTGTGGCGAACAGCTTATCCAAGGAATATGACAGTAACGAGATTCGTGGCCGGGACGTATCCCCGCCAGCTATGTCTACCACACATCACAAGCAAAGAAAGGGAACTTTTGTAGCAGAACTGTTGTAGCGGCTTGACAAACAGGCTTGAAACAGATAGGAGATTGGTCCATGCGGTATTTGGAGTGTTGGGATTTGCCTGCCAATTGATGGCCATGCCCGTAATGGGTCGCTAATCTCCTGCTATTGCATCCAAAATGTTAACCGTGGCTCTCCTCTCGAGTGCCCTCTACGTCCTGCACATACAATTTGGGATGGCTGTCAGTTCAGGCCCCAGCTTATGGCAACAGCCGGGGCCATCCTCTGAATGGCGCTGGTTTGTGCCAGTCAGCGTTTACAAGATGTTGATCTGTTGTGGTAGTGAGTTCGCGTGTATCTCATAATATGAAGAAGGGGGGTTGACAACTGATGCATAACATCAGGATCGGTATTATTGGAGTCGGGAATTGCGCCAGTTCATTGGTTCAGGGAATCAATTACTACAGGCATAAGGATAGCGAAAACGCTATAGGTCTGATGCATTGGGACATAGGCGGATACAAGCCCCACGATATCGAGGTGGTGTCAGCGTTTGACATCGACAAGCGAAAAGTTGGTAAAGACGTGGCAAAGGCCATCTTTGCTGAACCCAATTGCACTACGATTTTTTACAAAGATGTTCCGAAAATCGGCGCCACTGTATGGATGGGGAAGATCCTGGACGGTTTCGCCGAACATATGAAAGACTATGATGACAGATACACCTTTGTCTTGGCCGACGAGCCGGAACCTGACACGGGAGAAGTTGTCCGGGTTCTCAAGGAATCGGGAACAGAGATTCTGTTGAACTACCTCCCGGTGGGATCTGAGGAGGCCACCCGGTTCTATGCGGAGTGCGCCCTGGAGGCAGGAGTTGCCTTTGTAAATAACATGCCTGTATTCATTGCCAGCGAACCTTTCTGGGCCAAACGTTTCAAGGACAAAAACATCCCCATTATTGGCGACGACATCAAGGCCCAGCTCGGAGCCACCATAACGCATCGGATCTTGACCAATCTATTCAAGAAAAGGGGTGTCAAGCTGGAGCGCACCTATCAGCTCAATACCGGCGGCAACACCGACTTCTTAAATATGCTCAACCGCAGCCGCCTTCTCTCCAAGAAAGAATCAAAAACAGAGGCTGTCCAGTCGGTTGCGGCCAAGCGGATGGATGACGAGAACATCCACATCGGGCCCAGCGACTATGTGGCCTGGCAAAAGGATAACAAGGTATGCTTTATTCGCATGGAGGGCAAGCTGTTCGGTGATGTGCCCATGAACCTGGAGTTGCGTCTTTCAGTGGAGGATTCCCCCAATTCCGCCGGTGTTGTCATTGACGCCATCCGCTGTGGCAAGCTGGCACTGGACCGAAGTGATGGCGGCATCCTGTACGGGCCGTCAGCCTATTTCATGAAACACCCACCCCGGCAATACACAGATGATGAAGCCTATCGGATGACCGAGGCCTTTATCAACGGAACCTGGGAAAGGAAGCCGGATGAAATGCTTGATTATCGCCGCTGGCAAAGGCAGCAGGCTGTGGCCGAAGGGTAAAAGCAAACCTCTCATCTCCATCCTTGGAGTACCCCTCATTGAGCGCGTGATCCGCTCTGCCATGCAGGCAGAAATCGATGATTTTTACGTAGTCAGCGGCTATCAGGGGGAACGTGTGCGTCATTTCCTGGACGGCCTGACCCGACGCTGCCGCGTAAAAATCACTCATATCATCAACCACGCGTGGGAACAGGACAACGGGCTATCAGTGCTCAAGGCCAGGGAACACTTGGGCGGCCCCTTCCTCCTGTTAATGGGTGATCATCTATTCGATCCTGCCATCCTGCACGATCTGGTCAGGAAGCCACTGGACGAGAGGGAAATCACCCTCGCCGTGGACTCCGACACCACCAACTCGCTCATCAACATGGACGATGTCACCCGAGTGAAGTCGGAAAACGGCAAGGTGCGTGACATTGGCAAGGACCTTGCGACATTCAACGGCTTTGATACCGGTATCTTTCTCTGTACCCCTGCGCTGTTTGAGGCATTGGAACAAAGTGCGGCAAAACACGGTGATAGCAGCTTGACAGGTGGTGTGCGCTCCCTGGCCGCTGAGGGCAAAGTGAATGTATTTGACATCGGAGGCAGGTTCTGGCTGGACGTTGATGACCCAAAGGACCTGAAGAGGGCGGAGCGCGCCCTGCTGGACCAAATGCGGGACAAGCCGAACGACGGCCCGGTTTCCAGGTACATTAACCGCCCGGTATCGGTGAGGATCTCCCGTCAACTCATCCGGCTACCAGTAACGCCCGACCAGATATCTCTGGTCTCATTTCTCTGTTCCCTCATTGCCGCAGGGCTTTTTGCCCTTGGCGGCTATCCCGCCCTGCTAACTGGCGGCATGCTTGCCCAGTTCGCCTCCATAATAGACGGGTGCGACGGCGAGGTGGCACGGCTGAAGTTCTGTGAGAGCGATTTCGGTGGTTGGTTCGACGCGGTACTGGACCGCTATGCCGATGCCTTTCTGTTGTTCGGGCTAACATGGCATGCCTGTGGAGGGGGATCTGATGGGATTGTCCTCCTTACAGGTTTTCTGGCGATTATCGGCTCGTTCATGCTGAGCTACACCGCCGACAAATACGACAGTCGCATGCGTGCCCGCATTGCTGGCAGCAGCAGCCTGCGCATTGGCCGCGATATCCGGGTATTCATAATCTTTCTGGGTGCCCTCTTTAACCAGCCTTTTTGGGCTCTGCTAATCATTGCCGCTATGATGAACGCAGAAACTGTTCGCAGAGTGATTGTGTGTCGTGGGCACGGGTAGCATCGAGTGCACGAAGAGGAGGATCAGGGCGGTTGTGGCCGGTTCATCCGTTCCAGAAGACGCCCGGCACGCAGAAAACACCCTTGACTGGCTACTGAGGCTCAAACCCGACGCTGATGAGGCCCTGCAGATTGCCGCACTGGGACATGATATCGAGCGAGCTCTTGAGGATCGCAAGGTAAAGCAAGCCGATTTTGCTGACTATGACGGCTTCAAGGCCGCCCACGCTCGAAACAGCGCGGAAATTCTCAAGGAGATTATCGAAGATTGTGGAGTGCCGCAGGATCTGGCCAGCGAGGTATACTGGCTTGTTCGCCGACACGAGACCGGGGGCCACTCCCGCGCCGACCTTATCAAGGACGCGGATAGCATCTCTTTCTTTGAGGTTAACCTCCCTCTTTATTACAAGCGCCACAGCCGTAAGGAAGTCTTACAGCGTTGTGTTTGGGGTTACCGCAGGCTTTCTGAGAGGATGCAGCAGGTCGCACAAACGCTCTCCTACGACAATGCTGAACTCAATGCCCTGCTAAAGGAGGCAATACGCAAAGCTTCTGTGTGTTTTCCTCGGGAGCTTTCTTCCAATGGTAGATAAATCACAGTCCCTTCTATGCTGCCCTCTGATGATAGGTCCTTTAGTCCGTTAATTCTAAAATTCGTGCTTTTTCTGGCAAAAAATAAAATCCGAAATCCGAATACCCGCCTGCCAACGCCTGAGACAGCATTCAGCTTATGTGCCGGCATCTCTGGCAATGGCGGGCAGGTCGAAATCCGAAACAATATCGAATGACCAAAATTCAAATGACCAAAATTCGCCGTAGGCGGACTAAACAAACTGAAGTGAGCTGAAGTGCCTAAGGAGAATTGTTTTGAACATTTGGAAATTCGTATTTGCGGCTCAAGCCTTGAGAACAGTACGGATTTGTTTCGTATTTCGGATTTCGAGGTTAGCGCAAGCTTCACTTCGTGTCGGATTTTCCGGCTTGTCCGGGTTAGGAGCTTCCAAAGTAGTCCTTGTATTCCTTGACATACATCCATCCCGACCAAACTGTAGCGGCTAATATGACCGACATGATGAGATTGGCAACCGGGGGCAGCCTGAGGCTTACTTCGGGACTGTAATCGCCAGAAGGGATCATAAAGAGTAGAATACTTCCACCCACCATTTGCACCAAGGTCTTTATCTTTCCCCATCGGTTAGCCGGGATCACGGTACCCATCTGCTGAGAGACTATGGCCCTGAACCCGGTGATCATAACCTCTCTGCCCACGATAATGATCGCCATCCACGCAGCCACAATCTGATACTTTACCATGACGATAAAAGCGCTCATGGTGAGGAGTTTATCAGCCAAGGGATCAAGAAAAGTCCCCAGCAAACTGACCTCGCTGCGGCTTCGAGCAAAGTATCCGTCCAGAGGATCTGTAGCGCAGGCTATCACGAAGATTGAAGCAGCTACAAACCTGGCCCAGGTGGCATCCGGAATGGTGAATACAATGAAAACCGGCACAAGGATAACCCGCAACATAGTAATTTTGTTGGCAAGAGTCATATTGTTGAGAAAATTGATAGGCAGGGTTTGCTGACGTCGTTCATCTATGCAACTTTCACGCGGTCCTGGGCCTTTTCCTTTGACACATTGACACCCGAGCACCTTTGTCCTAAGCTACCTTCATCCAAAAGGAAGCACTTCGCTCTCTAATATCACTTAAACGTGGACATTGTGCGCTTTGCCTTCACCTCGATCCAGATTGTCGTTTTACGGGGAATTATTACGAGATTCGGGATAAACATTAGGTGGGTCTTATGATTACGATTATTACAGGTATTATCCTACTGTTATTCTTTTTGGCCTCTGCCATACGGGTCCTCAAAGAATATGAGCGGGGGACCATATTCCGTTTGGGACGCGTTATTGGTGCCAAA
>JAUWXJ010000071.1 GCA_030616425.1 Desulfobacterales bacterium
GTGATGTTAGTCCGTCAATAACAGCTTTTTGCCTTGTCTTGGTGGAAAAGATAGCCCGGCCCGGGCACTCAGCCTTTACAACACCCTTGGTGCATCGCAATCGGCTCTCCCGGCTTAGCTGTTTGCCGTATGCCTTTAAGATATTATGTACATGATAGGTGCTTATAGTCATCAGATCTAGTCCCCTTTTCGGAACATTTTGGAAAAACTTTAGAAAAAAACCTCTAAAGCACCGGGCTTTCCACCTCTGGTGCATGGTCCTCAAACCGCGTACAGTAGTCCAAAAAGGTGAGCTTCACCTTGCCGATAGGGCCATTGCGCTGTTTGGCTATGTTAATCTCCGCAGTTCTGTCGGGCTCGCCTTCCCGCTTATTGTACACCTCGTCACGATAAATAAAGATAATCAAATCAGCGTCTTGTTCGATCGCACCAGACTCGCGCAGGTCAGACAGCACTGGCCGTCTGTCGCTTCGATCCTCTACCTTGCGGTTGAGCTGCGAAAGGGCTACCACCGGGATGCTCAACTCTTTGGCCAAGGCCTTTAGCGATCTCGAGATCTCGGATATCTCCAGATCCCGCCGTTCGGCCGAGGCCCGTCCTCTCATAAGCTGGAGATAATCTACGATGATAAGACCAAGACCTTTTTCCATCTTCATCCTGCGGGTCTTGGCCCGTATCTCCAAAGCTGATATAGCCGGTGAATCATCAATATAAACAGGAAGGTCATAAAGGGCCCCGGCTGCACGGTGGATGCGCGCCAAGTCACTCTCACTCAGGAACCCGCCTCTCATTCGAGATGAGTCGATTCGTGCTTCCGCAGACAGCATGCGCAACGATAGCTGTTCCTTGGACATCTCCAGAGAAAAAATGCCTACAGGCACTCCGGTTTGAGCGCTGGCATTTTGAGCGATGTTCAGGGCAAGAGCGGTCTTGCCCATGCTGGGCCGACCCGCAATCACGACAAAATCGCCAGGCTGCAATCCAGAGGTTTTCTCGTCAAGCCTACGATAGCCAGTCGGGATACCGGTCACAAGGACCTTGTTCTCATAGGCCTCTTCTACAGCCTTGTACGTCTCGGTAAGAATATCTGCCAGGGCATGAAAGGCGGGTCTTATCTTGTCTTCTGAGATATCAAAGATAGATTGCTCGGCAAAATCGAGTATCTCTTCCATATCCCCCCGGTCTTCAAAACACCGGGTGGTGATGGAGGCCGCCCGTTCGATAAGGCGCCTCAGTGTGGCTTTTTCATGTATAATCTTGGCGTAATGGGCCGCATTGGTCGCCAGGGGGACTGTATCGACCAGTTCAGACAGATAGGTTGCGCCTCCCACCGATTCAAGCTGGCCCCGTTCTTTGAGGATATTTCTCAGTGTAATCAGATCAGCGGGTTCATTCCGCTCGAACAGACCCACCATGGCTGCAAATATCTTCTGGTGGGCTTCACGGTAGAAGTCCTTCTCAGAAAGGATTTCTATGACTTGGGGCAGTGTATTGTTATCTATCAGTATGGCGCTCAGGATTGATTGTTCGGCCTCAATGTTTTGAGGCGGAACCTTTTGCAGCCACGGATCTTTGTCGGTCATGAGGTTTCCTGTTCCGGGACCACCCTCACCGTGATCTCCGGTGTGACATCAGAATATAGGCGAATAGGCACAATATAAGATCCCAGGGTCTTAATAGGTTCAGAGAGCATTATCATCCCTTTGTCGACATCAAACCCCTGTGCTTTCAACTGTTCGGCAATATCTCGTGTCGAAACCGAACCATAGAGCCTGTCCTCCTCGGATACCTTCCCGGCAATAGTACAAACAACGCCACGGATCCTTTTAGCCATCGCCTCAGCCTTCACTTGTTCTTTGGCCAGCTCCTGTTCGAGCTGTACCCGCCGGAGCTCAAAAACCTTACGGTTCTTAGGTGTAGCTACGATAGCCTTCTTTTGGGGAATTAGGTAGTTTCTGGCATAACCTTTAGCTACATTGACCTCATCGCCAATTCCACCGACCGACTCGATCGTTTCTGTCAATATGACTTTCATGTTATGACTCCACATTCTTTCTTGTGCGTCTGAAATCGATCCACATGTCAAAGAAGCCCAAAGCGATCACAACCAGGAGTAAAAGCTGTTGCAAGGCAATCAGGCAATAGAGAATGGCTCGAAGCACTTTGGGAAATCCTTTTTTCTCAAAATAGAAAGAGACAATAGCAATACCTTGGAAAAAGTATATCATCATCATGACTATCAGACCGTTGATGCCGAGCATTTTGAGACCTGAATGGCCAAACAAAAGCAAACCCCCGGATGCAATGGCAACCCAAATCAGAGGCTCAGGGGCCCTCCACTGGTTTAGCGCACCAAAATCAGGACAGAAAAGCTTTTTGCTTCGCAACAGAAAACGGGCTAAGAGCAGGTTACTCCAAACCACAAAGAGGGTTGCCACAATCACGATGCCAGGGATGATCCGAAGCATGAGGTACAGAATCTGCTCCACGGACTGCGCAAGTATACCGATTTTCTCCTCAGATACATCCATCTCCCTGTATATGGCAAGGGCAAGCTTTACACTCTTTTCCAGGTAATCGGATGCCACGGCCCATGGGCTAGTCGTCGAAACCAAGCTGTAAAGTGCCAGCATCAGAGCACCTGCCACTAAAACAACGCCAGTGGTAATTCCTACTGCCTTTTCGACTGTCAGGTTCATCTCGAATACCTCGGGGAGAATCATCCCCACCAGCCCCAGTTCAAATAGAAACGCTACTGTGCCTATGGAATTCCAACCGACCACAAAGCTCACGACCAGGCTGACTGCAACCAGTATCAGCAGGCCAAAAGAGCGCCCCAGTTTGAACCGGTAAAAAAGGATAGGCAGCGGAATAAACAGGCCCACGAAGGGCCCTAATACGCTAAGGTGTAAGGCTACGACGGAAATGAGCGTCGTGATAGCTATCGCCACGACGACGTCTTTGTGGATTGGGCGATGGGCTATGTGCATCACAACCATTCTGCTCCTGTTGGTCATGATTCATGATTGAAAATCGTCAACATGCAAATCCCTCAGCCAACAATCAACAATCGTCAATCTTAATAATGGCTCAGGGTTGCTGCGTAAGGCATCAGGGCAATGGTCCGTGCACGTTTGATAGCAGCGGTCAACTGTCGCTGGTGCTTGGCGCAATTGCCAGATACCCGCCTTGGAATAATCTTGCCCCGCTCTGTGGTAAAGAACCTAAGCGTCCGCGGGTCTTTATAATCAATGGCAAGGCTCGAATCGGCACAGAACCGACAAACCTTTCTTCTGCGGAAGAATCTCCTGCGCTTATTCTGTGCCATCTTTTTGTTCCTCCTGCTCGCTAATTTCTGATGTGTTCTTCCCTGCGTCGGTTTCGCTCACCAGGACCTCTCCGGTCTCGGTCGGCTCTGAATCCCCTTTTTCTTCGTCTTCACCTGTCGCTTGTTCGTCAGGCTCTGGTCTTGATTCCTGCTCTTTGGCAGCCTCTCTCTCTGCCTTGAGGGCTTCTGCATCAACAGCCTTGTCTTTGAGAACCGTCATGTATTTTAGCACTCGATCATCCAGACGCATGTTACGCTCAATCTCCTTGACCAGCGCTCCGTCCCCGCAAAAGTCCATGAGAACGTAATATCCTCGGGTCTGCCTCTTAATCTCATAGGCAAGCCTTTTGCTGCCCCACTCATCAAATTCGACAAGCATACCCTGATCGTCGGGCACAAGGCCCTTCAACTTGTCGAACAGTTGTTGGTGTTGTTCCTCGGAAAGTTCAGGATTCACAATAAACACAGTCTCATATCTTCTCATAACGCCTCCTTATGGATATTAGTAGCCCCTGTTCTTTTGGAGCAAGGATGCTGTATAAAATTCGGATTTTTACGCCTTAGTTCCACCAGTGTCAAGGATATTTTCCATCACCTGCGGGGCTTTGGGAAGGGTGCAGCTACTTACGCCAGAACTCCGGTACAAACAGTAAGAGCACTGTGTAGATCTCCAATCGGCCCAATAGCATGCACAGAATGAGTAGCCATTTGCCCAGTATGGGGATATGAGCATAATTGTCCGTGGGTCCTACCAGTCCCAACCCTGGTCCGATGTTGCCAACAGTGGCTGCCGCAGCTGCAAAGGAGGTCACCACATCAACACCCATAGCGGCAAGGAGAAAAGAGCACAGAATAAACAGGCCCAAGTAAAGCATAAAATATCCCCATATGCTGTGTAGGACTTCGTTCGATATGGGGCGCCCCGCCAGTTTGACCTGCGTTACTGCATGGGGGTGGATCAGGGAAAAGAGCTGTTTGTATGAGTGTTTCAAAAGGAGCATAATACGCATGCATTTCATCCCTCCGCCGGTAGAACCAGCACAGGCGCCCAGAAACATGCAAAACAACAGGATGTTTTGGGAAAGAGAGGGCCATTTTTCAAAATCGGCAGTGGTGTATCCGGTGGTCGTAATGATGGAGACCACCTGGAAGGCCCCAAAGCGTATGGCATCAGAACAAGTATGGTAGACCGTACGATAGACGTTGGAGCTAACCACAAGGACAAAAAGGACAACCGCCCCCATGAAAAAACGAAATTCCGGGTTGCGCCAGAATGCCCGGAGATCTCCCTTCAAGCATTGATAATGAAGGGAGAAATTGACTCCGGCAAACAGCATAAAGAGGATAACCACCGTATCAATGTATGGACTGTGATACGAACCAATAGAAGCGTTTCGTGTGGAGAACCCCCCGGTGGCCATGGTACCAAAAGTGTGACAAAGGGCTTCAAACAGGTCCATACCGCCCAACATGAGCAATACGGCCTCGGCAACGGAGAGAAGCACATAGACCTTCCACAGGACTAAGGCAGTGTCCTTTATCCTGGGCTTTAGTTTGTCGGGCACGGGGCCCGGCACTTCTGCCTTGTAAAGCTGCATGCCACCAACCCCCAGGAGGGGAAGGATGGCCAAGGAAAGTACAATGATCCCCATCCCTCCTATCCAGTGGGTAAGGCTCCTCCACAACAGAAGCCCTCGCGGCACTATCTCTATATTGATTAGCACCGAAGCCCCTGTGGTGGTAAAACCCGAAATCGATTCAAAAAAGGCATCAGCAAAGGTGCTGAACACGCCCCCCCAATAACATGGGAGGGCTCCAAAAAAACCTGCAGCCGTCCACCCGATGGCCACCACCCCCATCCCCTCTCGGTGGCTCATGGTCTCGCCCCTGGCACTTCTGAAGACAAAATAGAGTATGAGACCACTCCCCAGGGTGACCGCTATCGACTTCAATAGGGGCGCAACACTTTCGTCCTCATAATAAAGGCCGAAAAGGAGCGGAAAGGCCATGGTCAGGCCGAGGAAGAAGATCAAGATCCCCACCAGGTGGAGTGTGTAGCGCAAGCGCATTTAGAAGTACTCCAGCTTGACCATAAGTGCCTTCTCAACCTGGGGGATGCTTTGGAGGGTAGAGAAGATGATGATCCGGTCCTGTGGCAAGATGACACTATCGCCCGTGGGGATAATAACCTCGTCTTCACGTATTATTGCCACAACCAAGGCGCCCTTGGGAAATGGGATCTGTTCGAGAGGTTTTCCTACAATATCAGAGGTTTCCAGCGCAACAGCCTCAAGGGCTTCTGCCTCTTCCCCCTTGAGCGCCATGGCAGACAAAACCTTGCCCCGTCGAACGTACTGCAGGATGCTATTGACCGCGGCAAGCCGAGAGCTGACGATGTGGTCAAGGCCGATAGCTGAAACCAGCGGAAAGTAACTGAGCTTGTTGATACGGGTCACGGTCTTGTGCGCACCCATCCGTTTAGCAAGAAGGGATGTGAGGATGTTGGTCTCCTCATCTCCTGTCAGCGTTGCTACCACGTCCATGTCCTGGACATTTTCCTCCTGAAGAAGCCCCTGGTCAGAGCCGTCACCCTGAAGGACCACGACCTTGTCAAGGACTTCGGCCAACTTGTTGCAGCGATTGTGGTCTTTTTCAATCAGCTTGGCATGTATGGAATACCCTTCAAGGGCTTTGGCCAACTTGAGGCCAAGATTACCGCCACCTACAAGGAGCACCCTCTTAAAGGGCTCAGCCCGTTTTCCAAAGATTTTCAATGCTTCCTTAAGTTCTTTTTCCTCTGAAACAAAGTATATCAGGTCTCCCGTTAAGAGTTGATCCTCCCCAGAGGGGATAATAAGTTTTTCGTTTCTGATAATGGCCACCACAAGGATGTTCTTGTTGTCCGTTTTCTTTTCCAGATCCACCAGCTTGGTCCCGGCGACAGGACAATCCGCTTCCAGGCGTACCCCTATGAGCTTGATCCGACCGTTGGCAAATTCACCAACATCCACAGCCCCAGGAACCTGGAGTAGCCTTTCCACCATCTTGACCGCTTCATCCTCCGGGTTTATCATCACATCGATGCCATAGGGTTCCTTGCTTAGGGCATCCTGATACTGAAGATACTCCTCGCTTCTGATACGGGCCAGTTTGAAGGTTGCGGGAGAAAGCATATTGGCAAAAAGAGAAGCAACTAGATTGATCTCGTCGCTGTCGGTAACGGCCAGCAAGATATCGGCCTCTTGTATGCCTGCTTGTTCAAGTATAGCCGGGCTACTTCCGCAGCCCTGCACCTTTTGCACATCCAGATTTTCAAAAACGCGGCGCAAAGCGTCCGCATCCTTTTCAACAACAACCACATCCTTATTTTCCAAGGAGAGGCGGCTAGCAATATGGAAGCCAACCTCACCTGCACCAACAATGACTATCTTCAACGAAACCACACCCCCTCTAGTTTTTTTTATTCTCGATCAAATACTACACCACCTTTACCCTGTCAACGATGCATCATTTGCGAAAAAATACTTGACTTTTTTTTATCGTAATGATAGGCGTTTATGACTTTTTTACTGAACCAGTAAACCCTTTGTTGGCCCGATAGCAGGGCCTGATCTTGAGGGGAATCTTGAGGAGAGAAGGGATGGCTATGCTAAGCAGAAAAACGGGAATCGCTTTTTTCAGCAGCTTGAGCGTAATCGTTATGTCACTTGTGGTATTTGGTGTCCATGTAAAGGCTGGTAATTCCGCAGAAGTGCCGCCTCTTAGCAATTCTCAATGTGTACTCTGCCATCCGCAGGAGCCTGCAACCATTGAGGCGCAGGGAGGCAAGCACAAGACCGAGGTCGGCTGCCAGGACTGCCACCCGGAACACCCCCCCCTGGGGACAGGTGCTATTCCAGAGTGTAGCCTATGCCATAGCGACAAGGCCCATTACGAACTCGAGAAATGCTCAAGTTGTCATTCCAACACCCATGCCCCTCTCGACCTGAAGTTAGAAGGAGAGATTACCGGTCCGTGCCTTACCTGCCACCAGCAACAGGGTAAAGAGGTGAAAGACCACCCCAGCGCCCATACGGACGTGGCTTGCAGCGAGTGCCATAAGGCCCACCGGAAGATCCCGGATTGCATGGAGTGTCATGAAAAACACACAGAGGACATGGACTTTGAGGCGTGTAAGTCCTGCCATCCTGTCCACATGCCTCTTGTGGTCACTTATGTTCAAGAAACCCCATCGCATTACTGTGGGGCTGGGGCATGTCATGAGGAAGCTGCGAGCCTGCTTCAACAAAACACGACCAAACACCACGATCTATCGTGTGCTTATTGCCATCGGGACAAACATAAAACCATACCACCGTGTGTTGCGTGTCACGGCCAACCGCATCCGTACAGAATGCTCGAAAAGTTTCCCGAATGCGGTAACTGCCACAGTACGGCACATGATTTGAGATAGTT
This sequence comes from Desulfobacterales bacterium, assembly GCA_030616425.1. Taxonomy (GTDB): domain Bacteria; phylum Desulfobacterota; class Desulfobacteria; order Desulfobacterales. The sequence continues at coordinate 7,784 of JAUWXJ010000071.1, forward strand.
CATAAAGGGATTCAGGAATTTAGGGATTGAGGAATTCAGGGGAACAGACGTTAATTCAAAGGTGATCAGATGATGGATTCAAGAAGGGTGGCCGTAGTCGTCAGTATCATTAGCATTATCGGCTTAATCACAATCTACGGATGTGTAACCCCTCAGCCACAGGCATCTCCACCGTCAGCTCCGTCTGAACGAGTCGAAGCTCCAGCAGAAACATCCCAGGAGATGTCGCCGTATGAAATGGACGTAAGGCCGCTGACAACGGCCGAGTGCGGCCAGTGCCACTTTTCCGTCTTCCAAGCGCTCAAAACTACTGGAGGGAAACACCAGATCGACTGCGTGCGCTGTCACGCCAGATACCACGTTTACAACCCCCGTAAGCAGAATTACGACGAGATCATGCCCAAATGTTCATCGTGCCACCTCAGCGCAACCAAGGGGCCGTTTCACGGGGAAAACAAAATTCTGACCCCGTGCCTGAACTGCCACGCTGATCCCCATAAGCCCCTGAATATTCCCTTGTCGGTGATTGAGCCAACGTGCGGTATCTGTCATTCAAAAGAGGGGAATGAAATAAAGAATTATCCGAGTAAGCACAGCACGGATGTGAGCTGTTTGGACTGTCACGCTGAAAAGCACGGACACATCCCTGAATGCAGCGCATGCCACGAGTCTCATAGCCCGAAGGCAGAACTCGCCTCAAAAGACTGTATGGCCTGTCACCCAGTGCACAAACCAAGCCGTATATCTTATGATAAGCAAACGCTGTCGACCATTTGTGCTGGCTGCCATGGCGAGGCTTACGACCTGCTGCAAAAAAAAGAGACAAAACATACGGCTGTCAGGTGTATCGAGTGTCATCCCGCGCACAAAGAGATTCCTGCTTGTAGTAGGTGTCACGGGGAGCCTCACCCTAAGAGGATGATAATAGATGTGACAAAATGCGGGGATTGCCACGGCATTGCCCATGATCTGGCCATATAGCCCCTGTGATTACCGGCGTGAGTCACCGACATTATCCCTCTTCTCTTAACTGAGCATTACGCAAACCCTTCAGAGGTCCAACACAATACGCAGCCCCTTGTCGCCCCTGACAAGACAAATCTTCCAACCAAGCAAGCCTCAAAAGCTGAAAAATCTGGTAGGGAATATCTGGATGTGGGAGTTTTGCGCTACATGATCGCAGGCATTGGGCATACTTTTTGCAGCCTTCCTGGATAATAGAACCAAAGAAAAAAAGACCTCCTTTTGTTATGAGGGGCATACAGGCGGCTTTATAGCGGCTTCTATGGCTTGAAATTGTCAAAACCTGAGAACAAGCCATTAAGATCAGGCATGAAATGCCTGGCTGGTCTGCGTATAATTCAATAAACTCGGCAGCTTAGACGGCTGCTTTGAAATACGCCATCTTTTTGTGGTGCTCGCAACCGATAGCCGTAATTGACTTGCAAAAGCCTTGAGAATTATTCCGGTTAGGGGCCTTGGGGACACCGTAGGAGTTTTGACATTGACAAGAAATTGACAAAGGGATTTTATGCCAATTAAGAAAAAGAAATCGTGAAAAGACTAAAGTTTAATATCGATAGATAGACAAAGCAGTGTTATCAAACGTGGGCCAGCCTTCGACCCACCATTTGTAGGGGTGGCATGAAAAAAATTCTGGTCAGAGCACAAACCTGCGCTTCCTTTGGACAAGCGGGTATTATCGTTTCAGTTATGGTAATAGCTGCTGCCCTGATAGCTATTTTCCCCACCAGGGGGGCTGCCCAGCTCATGACGGAATATTGTGTTGACTGCCATGTGGTTCACCTCTGGCAGGATGTAGAAGCAAGAGAGAAGGCTGCGGCGAGGGCTAAGGCGAGGCTTTCAGGCGTGTATGCATCGATCCTGGAAGAGGCCTGTGAAGGATGCCACGCGGATGCAAACAGCCATACCCTTGCAAGAGCGGGGCTGAACACGGTACCAATTGTAAAAAACGGACAAGAACCGGAAGTCCCCCTGGCCGCCGGCAATTTTTACTACAGTTCCGGCCAGTTGCATCTTAAAAAAGCAGGCGGCTCCTGCACCTCATGTCACAGGAACGTGAAGCACCATGCCGCCGGCACCGGGTACCGTTTTCTTGGGCCGGATATTGGAGGGATTGGAGACCCTGAATTCGAACATGGGGAGGGTCGTAACATATACAAAAGCGGCGACCAGTACTGTGTGGCATGTCATGCGAACTTTTGCGGCACCGAGAACCAGAGAGGTGCAGGAGGCGGCTGGATACGCCATCCCACGAATACGCCCCTTCCGATGCGTGGAGAATATGCAGGCTATGTTTATAATAAAGTTGTTCCGGTCAGTTATCCTGACCCGAACAATCCCGAAAGGAATACCGCACGGGTGATGTGTATGTCCTGCCACCGCCCTCACGGGACACCCTATGCCTACTTACTCAGGTGGGATTACAGCACAATGGTGGCTGGGGGCGGCGAAAATGGCAAAGGCTGCTTTGCCTGCCATAGCCGGAAGAACGAAAAAACATAATTAAAAACTCTCGACAGGAAAATGGCTTATGACATTATTTTGACGGTCTATATTTTGACAGCCTATGCAATGATCTCAATTTTTGTCAAGCAAGTACAGGAAGGAATTGGTTTCAAAAAGGGATTTACGTCAGCTAACCTACTTAAATTAAAATAAAAATATATTCTGTTATGAAAAAATGAAAAAATTGCTAATATTCATTGTTTTTGGCACATAATATGCTTAAATTTAATACAGAAATGCTTATTCAGCAACAGACACGGACGATAAGATAATAAAACGACTACAAAATTATAAAATGGAAGAGAGGAGACAAGAGGGGAGGGAGAAAAAATGAAAAGGTCTATCATGACATTAACGGTTCTGCTGGCGGCCACAGCCATGGTCATGGCCTTTTCCGGCCCGGCAGCAGCAACGGTTTCGGGG
>JAUWXJ010000017.1 GCA_030616425.1 Desulfobacterales bacterium
GGATAAATATAACGTATTAACCTGCGGTACAGTTCCTGCTCAAAATGTCCATTAGATGCACATGTGATCGCCTCGGTTCGCATGGCCTTTCCATAGATATTTTTCCATGTATAGGTAGTCGCGTACTTGCAAGAAGTCTCCATAAGGATTTTCTGGGGACCCTTTCGTTTGAGCCTGATCGTGGTCTCACGTTCTGCCGGACCTGTCAGAGGCATTTCACCAATCTTGCCGCAGTCGCAATAATCTTCAATCACAACCGTAACCGGCTCTAATACAATGGTGCCGGTTTTCTCTTGAGACGAGCGTACGATCTGGCCCGGCAAGTCCGCAACGGTACGGATTAGGGCATTCCATGTAGTGTTATAGTCCCGCAGAATAGTAAAGCTCGTACGGGGGGGATGGGTCTCAGCGGGAACGAGTCGAGTCATCCGGTTGGTACAGGCAAGACATACACACAACAGGATGAGTAATAGCCCCTTCCTCAAGAATGAATCACGGACGGAATTGCTAAGCATCAAAAGATTCCTCTGTTCTAGAGCTTGACAGGGGAGCCTAAATCCTATTATTTTTGCACAACGGGTACCAAAGAAGTTTCATACCAAAAGATTTAACAACTTACCAGGGGATTCTGTGGGACATGGAACAGGTTAAGGTGGTGATTTTTGACTGCGATGGCGTCATGTTTGACTCAATGAAGGCGAACGAGGCCTACTACAATCATATTCTGACTCGGTTCGAAAAGCCTCGGATGAACAGAGAGGAGTGTAACTATGTGCACATGCACACCGCAGAGCAATCTGTGGAATACCTGTTCAGGGATGATCCAAAGTTGAAAGACGCCCTTGCCTACTGGCGCACTATGAGCTATTTGCCGTTTATCCCTCTGATGGAGATGGAGCCGTACCTGAAACCCTTCCTGGAATACCTGCGTCCGGCTTACAAAACTGCCATATCCACCAACCGGTCAGATACCATGGGCCCTGTCTTAGCCGAGCATGGTCTGCAAAGATACTTTGACTTAGTGATTTCGTGCTTGGACGTAAAACATCCCAAGCCCCATCCGGAGTCACTCATCAAAATACTGGATCATTTTGAGCTGTCCCCCCAAGAAGCGATCTATATTGGGGACTCACAGATCGATGAATCGGCAGCCAAGGCCGCCGGAATTCCCTTAGTGGCATACAAGAACCCAACACTCTCAGCTGCCTACAGTGTAGCACACTTTAAGGAGATAGAAGATCTACTGGAGAGAAGCAGGTGGTCTAAGCCACGGCCTTAAGAAAAACCTCCAGCCCCTTCATTCCGTCTACATTATAAACCTCATGCTCATAGGTCTCTGGAATAATCTTCCGAAGCAATCCGGTTAACACCCTTTTCGGTCCCACTTCAACAAAAACCTCAATTTCGTCTTCTTGCATCTTGCACATCGAATCGTACCACCGAACCGGACTGCACAACTGCCTTGCCATGACTTCCTTGATCTTATCTGGGTCTGACTCAGAAGCCGCAGTTATATTAAACACCACCGGTCGCTCTGGCGCATTGAACGGGATCTGTGCCAGAAAGGCCCTGAAGTCCTCTTCTGTCCCCCGGATCAATTCGCTGTGCCATGCCCCACTGACTCTCAGAGGAATCGCCTTGGCCCCTCGGGCTTTGGCCAGCTCAGAGGCGGATTCTACCACATCAGGGGCACCTGTGATTACGATCTGCTCGGCGGTATTGTGATTTGCCACCGCAACCACGCCCTTTTGCCGGGCCTCTTCAACGATTTTTCGCACTTCATCAATATTCAGACCCAGAATAGCGTGCATAGCCCCCTTATGCTTAGTCGCCTCCCGGTGCATTAGGTGGCCCCGTTTAAATACTAGCTTAAATGTATCAACGGAGTTGACCACACCCGCAGCCCGCAATGAACTGTACTCCCCAAGGCTGTGGCCGGCAGTCACGTCGTGGTGGACCCCCTCCCTTTCCAAAACCGCAAGGCAGGCCAGATTCACCGCTGTCATTGCGGGTTGCAGGTTCACTGTGAGGGTGAGCTCTTCCATAGGGCCCTTGAAACACAGCCTGGAGATATGGGTCTTGGTCACCTCGTCAACCATATCAAAGATCTCACGCACAAAGTCATATTCCTGGTAAAGGTCAAGCCCCATACCAACTACCTGGGAACCCTGCCCAGGAAAGAGGAAGGCCACCTTTTTCTTCAAGATAGACTCCTTAATTTGTCATTGGTCATTTGTCACTGGTCATTCGTTATTCGGACACGAAGTGAAGCTTTGCGCTAAATCGTTATTCGAGACCTTTGCATAACCTCTTTGAGCGGTAATTATGAACTTTTTGGGGCACCCATCCGGGCGAAGCGAACGGCCCACGCCAGTGGGCAAATCCTAAACTGTTTGAGGCCCTTGGGCCGAGAGTTTGAGCGCAGAGCTTCACTCCGCTTTGCTCCGTGTTAGGATTTAGTGAGCAAGCCCGTGCATGGGTCAAAAAGTTCATCAAAGGAGTGAAAAGGGGGTATGATAAAGGTCTCGTCATCTGTTATCCGATTCACGGTTCACGATTATTCGGTTCATCCAGGTCAAAAAGCCTCCGGATGATATCTACATAAAGAGACTTCTTGTCCTTATGTCCGCGCTGCTTCAAAAAGAGTGTAGGGTCATGCAGGATTTTCTTGATAAGAGAGACTGTTAACCGGTCAACGGCGGCCCTGTCCTCTTCAGATGCTGATGTAAGTGAAGCAAAGGTTTTCTTGATCTCTGCTTGCCGAATCTCTTCCAGCTTTTCTCTGAGTGCAACGATAGTTGGCACCACATCAAGGCATTCGAACCACCTTCGAAACTGGACCACGGCCTCATCTACAAGCCGCTCCCCCCTGCGTGCCTCCTTTCTGCGCTCCTCTATATTTTCCTGAATCGCATTCTTGAGGTCATCAATGTCGTAGACGTACACATTGGTGATCCGGTTGATCTCGGGCTCTATATCCCGGGGTACTGCAATGTCAATAAGAAAAAGCGGCCGATTCTTTCGCGCACGCATTACTCCTTTGAAATCGCCACGCACCAAGATGTAGTGAGGTGCCCCTGTGGAGCTGATCACAATGTCTGCCTGTTTGAGATAATCATGAACCTCTTCGAATCGAATGGCCGTTCCCTTAAACTTCTCGGCAATCTCGAGGCCTCGTTCAAAGGTGCGGTTAGCCACAAATATCGGTCTCGCCCGATTCGTCACGAGGTGCTCCACAGCCAGCTCTGCCATCTCGCCGGCACCAATGAGTAGCACTGCTTTCCCTTCCAGCTGACCAAAGATCTTGCGGCCCAACTCCACGGCTGCGTAGCTGATGGAAACCGCATGGTCTCCAATACCAGTCTCTGTTCGCACCCGTTTGGCAACCGAAAAGGATCTATGCATGAGCCGGTTCAAGATGACACCGCAAGTTCTATTACTAGAAGCCTCCTGGTAGGATTCTTTGATCTGCCCAAGAATCTGCGGCTCCCCTACCACCATGGAATCAAGGCTTGCTGCGACGCGAAAGATATGGCGCACCGCCTCATCTCCATCATACACATAAAGGGCCTGCTCAAAACTCTGGCGAGGGGTCTTCTTAAAGTCGGCGAAGAAATCCTTAACCATCTCCACTGCCTTTGATATATCCTTTGTTGCCACGAGAAGTTCCACGCGGTTGCACGTGGAAAAGAGAACAACCTCATCCACATACGGATTCTGGCGCATGGTTTGCAGCACCTTTGGGTTGTCTTCACTTGAGAAGGCCAGGCGCTCCCGAACCTCCACGGGCGCTGTTTGGTGATTCAACCCGATTACTACGATTTCACTCTTTTCCACCATGACCCTGATCAGTTCATTGGGTTTGTTGGGTTTGAAGCCTACCCCAAGAAACGCAAGAAAAAGGTAAAAACGAGAATCACAAATCCCACAATAGTCATAATGGCAGCCCGCCTCCCTTGCCACCCCACAGCCAGGCGTTCATGGAGCAAGGCTGCAAATACCAGCCAGGTGATCCCTGCAAAGATCTCTTTATGGCCCCAGCTCCAGAATCGGCCCAGGACCATCTGGGCATAAATGGCACCGGTAATGATCCCAAGAGTCAGCATGGGAAATCCCGCAATGAGGCATGAATAACCCATGGAGTCGAGGAGTTTCAGGGAAGGAAGGCGACGGAAGAAAAAGCCGCGCTTTTTATCCTTGATCGCCTTCTCTTGAATCAAGTACAGGATGCCCACCAAGAAGGCTATGGCAAAAGCGGCATTTCCCAAGATCAGCGTCCCAATATGAAAGGTCCGCCAGAGGCTCTTTAGGAGCGGGTCCACCTCAACTGGGGGTATAGGCAGGATGGAAGCGATGATTACGGACAGCGCAGCCAAGGGCGCCACAAGGGCACCCAGAACCATTAAATGAAATTTGATTTGCAATATAAGAAATACGCCAACAACCGCCCATCCAAACGTGAAAAGCGTTTCATGCAGGCCTTGAACCGGAATATGTCGAACTTCAAAGTACTGCAGGAGAATAACCCCTGTGTGGCTCAAGAACCCCATCCAAAGGAGGATACTTGCCACCCTGTACACGGGCCGTTTCTGAAACAGAACATATCCGTGATAACCGAGCGAGCTTGCAATGTAGCATGCGATTGTCAAAGCAAACAAAAGGCTCATGAATAGTCCCCTCGAAAAGTGGTAGCTACACCGAACTAAATCCCTCAGACACTCTGTCGGTTCCAATCAACCCTTCCCAAGTGTACCCTTTGCCGAGCACATCTTTGAGAAGGCTGTCAACATCCTGGATGCGATTCTTCCGGATCATTTCCAGTAGCCCCCCATCCAGCAACCGTTCAAACTTCCGCTTATGGGCCTCTGGACTCTTTGCCTCGGCCAGAAGTTTCTGGCGAATGGCGCCCATCAGGGTCAACAATACCGCATATTCCGGCCCAAATTCCTTTTCCAAGGTCTGGCGTATCCTCCTGGCCACAGCCGGGCTTTTGTTTGAGGTAGAAACAGCAATTAGCAGGTCACCCTGACGGACGATAGCTGGAAGCACAAAGCTGCAAGCCGCTGGGCGGTCGGCAATGTTACACAGCAGCCCCTGCTCGGCAGCATCTTTGCTGATCCTTTCATTTATCCCTTCGCTGTCTGTCGCTCCAATAACCAGAAACTTCCCCTCCAGGTCGGAGGGCTTATAGTCTCTGGTCTTCAGGGCAATGCGACCCTCTGAGGCCAAGGCTTGAAGGGGCTCGGTTGCAAGAGGAGTTATCACGGTAACTCGCGCCCCACATTCAAGCAGGGTCTTGACCTTACGGTCCCCCACACTACCGCCCCCTACAACAAGACATTCCCTGTCTTGCACGTCCAGATTCACCGGATAGTAGCGCATCACAGCCGCCCGTCCAATACACGTTTCATAAGTGCCCCCACCATCCACATGGGTTGAAGGGGCGCCTTCGCCATAAAACGCCTGGTGGCGGACACCCCAATGAATATGTCTAGTAGCTCAGCCGGGGAAAGGGGCCGGGAGACCGGCTTCACGCGACCCGCCTTAATAGCCTGAATAATCGCATCTGGGTTCTTTTCCGCCTGAACCAGGGAATAGGTCAACCCAAATTGTTCCAGTACATGGGCATCAGAATTTCCAACCAGGGGCAGGTGGTAATTACAGACAAATCGGACGGCTTTTTTGTTAAAATTAATCATATGATTATAAAAATGGCAGTATTCCACAGCATCAAACAGGTGTGGATTCGTCTCAAGCTGTCTGTGCAAGGAGGTAGAGCCCGGAAAATAGGGGTGCGGTGCAATTACCAGGTTGTTCGCGGCTTTCTGTTTGAAAACTTCCTTAAGGGAATTGAAACGCCCTTTTTCAAAGGCCATATTGATCAGAAGCACGTGCTTTCCCCCAATAGTGACCTCAACCCCAGGGATCAGTACAATATCCCGCTCGGCCGCATACGATTTGAGCTCCGGGTTGTATGTTATCGTCTCATGATTGGTAATGGCAATGGCATCAAACCCCTTTGATTGGGCTACATCGATCAGGTCATAGGCCGAGTAGCCGATGCGGTCCTTTGTATCCTCTTTGGTGTGGATGTGAAGGTCGACCTTTAAGGGCATCATGTTCGTCGGATGCGTTGGCTCACTGGATAGATTTTTGTAACCTAACATAGGATAATATCTAATAATTATAAACTAAGCAAACCAAAAATCAAGCAAAACCAGGTTTCGTGGTACTGTACTTCAACGGTCAAATGTCCCCTACTTGACGTTGTGTTGCCCCAATAGGCGCAATTGAAGAACCCTGCAGCAAGACTTCGGCGAGCTCCCTTCGGTCTGAGCTCAGGGTCGAAGACAGTCGAGTCGCTGCAGGGCATGCGCTCGCTTTTGCGGTTCAAAAGAGATTGACTAACAAGGCACAAGGTGTTAGCTTTTATTTTTCGATTGTATGTTTAATACTAAGCGTGATTCTACATTAAAAATCGTATGATGTTGAAAAAAATTACGACCATAATCATTCTCTTGTTGCTTTTCATGTTCCACGGAAGCGTCCGGGCGGATGAACCCACGCGGGTAGCAATCATCCCTTTTGACATGAATGCTGAGCGCGACCTTTCTTTCTTGCGCAAAGGGATTGTTGATATGCTGACCACCCGACTATCCTGGGGAAACAAGGTGGTTGTTATTGAAAGGGAAACTACTGAGCGCGTAGTTAACAAAATAACCGGCCCCATCAATGAAAAGGTTGCCCAAGAGATCGGTACTCTCCTCAACGCAGATTATGTGCTGTTCGGAAGTTTGACCATCTTTGGAGAGAGCGTCAGCATTGACGCCAAGATGATTGATGTCCGTGGAGCCAAACCAGCAGTGACCATCTTTAATCAAAGCCGTGGCATGGACAGTGTAATCCCGAAAGTGAACGCCTTTGCCACAGAGATCAACGAAAAGGTCTTCGGCCGTGTAACCCCAATCAGACGTGAGCCCTCCCGGCAACTAGCCTCTGGAGCACCTTCTCCGAGCATATATGCACACCCTGAAAAACTCCTCGGTGGAGGAGCTGGAGAGGAGTACGCTGGCAGTATGCAGACCTCAGGCCTCAATCCGGATTTTGTTGTAGCACCAGGCCGAAGGGAGACTAGCAGCTTTTGGAAGAGCCGCAACTTCAAGAAGCATATTAAGGGTATCTCCATTGGAGACATTGATGGAGACAATAAGCAGGAGATCGTCTTTATCAGTCAAAACCGTATCTTTGTGTACAGAAATATTGAACGTCGGTTCGTTAGGGTAATAGAGGTTGCTGGTGAGCCGCAACACAACTTCATCGGTGTGGATGTGGCAGATGTAAATGGTAACGGCAAGGCCGAAGTCTTTGTTACCAATCTGAATACCGTAACTGAGTCCCTTGAGTCGTTTGTCCTGGAGTGGGAAGCTGGTAATTTTAAGACCGTAACCAAGAAGAATAACTGGTACTACCGAGTGTTGGAACTCCCGATGCGGGGTGCCGTGCTCCTGGGTCAAAAACGTGGGATCAGCGATCCCTTTATCGGGGGGATCTACGAACTGAGCTGGCTCAATGGCAAATATGAACCTGGTAGCACAGTGAATGTACCGCAAGGTCTCAATGTCTTTGCCTTTACTATTGGTGATGTGCTCGACGACGGCAATGAGATGATCCTCGCCTTTAATGAGGATGACTATCTTCAAATCTTGACCAGGTCTGGGTCCAGAGAATGGAAAAGTGACGAACATTACGGTGGCTCGGTTAACTATTTTGACATAGAATCAGATTCAGAAGATTCATCAGAAAAGGATCGCTTGTTCCTTCCGCAGAGGATCTTTATGAAGGACCTTGACCGAGACGGCAAAAAGGAAGTCGTTGTTGTTAAGAACCACGAGGGGGCAGGGAGGCTGTTCAAGCGATTTCGGCATTTCAGCAGCAGCGAAATCGTATCCTTATCATGGAATGGCCTGGGACTCGCCTTAAACTGGAAGACCAGAAAAATCCACGGCTATGTCAGCGACTTTGCCATCGGCGACTTTGACAATGACGGTCAGGATGAACTGGTAGCTGCGGTTGTTATGAGCAGGGGAGGTTCTTTTTTGGCAAAGGCCAAAAGTGCTATCATAAGCTACGATCTAGCGATTCCAAAAATCTAACCCGGATAAACCGGAAATACGCGCGAAGCATCCCGAAGAGATAACCACGAAACCAGTCCGATATTCGTATTTAGCGCAGGCTTCACTTCGTGTCGAATTTATTCTCTGTTCTCTGCTAGAAAAAACAAGAATTCTATTATTAACGAACTAAAGCTCAAATCCTGATATTGAGAATTGGCGGTGTAGCTCAGTTGGTTAGAGCATGCGGCTCATATCCGCAGAGTCCGGGGTTCAAGTCCCTGCACCGCCACCAATCATTTCATAACCTTATCGATACGGTTTCAGCATAGCCGGCCTGTTTGCTGCAACCCAGCCTTAAACACCCATCTAGCCTGTTGGTTGACCAAAATCTAGCCGAGAAGTTTGACACTATTTCTTATATCGTTTAAAGATCTATTATAATAAAGGCTCTCTTCACTCAAACAGGTGCAATCAATGACATCGATCGGTCTATCTGAAAGCCCGTTCCGGCACTCACCAAGCCGCCCGTCGGTTCATGTTGCGGGCGGGGACGGGCCCTATGGCAACACTTGTGCGGCACTGGCGCAGGTGGATCTTTCACCTGCCCGCGGGAAACGGGTACTGCTCAAGCCCAATATCGGTCGGGTTGCTCCTCCTGAAGCAGGCATAACCACACACCCGCAGGTCGTCGCTGCTGCTATCGATGCGTTCAGGGAAGCCGGGGCAGATGTAGCTGTTGGCGAAAGCCCCATATTGGGCGTCAACACGGAGGAAGCCTTTGATGCCGCTGGTATCACATTGATCGCACATGAGCGGGATTGCCTCCTGATAAACATGGATGCCCGCAGCTTCGTCGAGGTGCCGGTCCCCGACGGTGTTGCGATCAATTCTCTTAAGGTCTGCCCGGAAGTCCTTGAATATGATCTTGTCGTGTCGCTACCGGTCATGAAAATGCACATGCACACCGGCGTGACACTGGCCCTCAAGAACATGAAGGGGTGTCTCTGGAGGCGCAGCAAGGTAGACCTGCATATGTTGCCGCCAGTCGAAGGACATGACGAAAAGCCAATCGACATAGCCATCGCTGATATGTCCTCGGTGCTCCGCCCGCATCTTTCTATCATCGACGGTACCGTGGGTATGGAAGGGCTGGGTCCTAGCGCCGGCCAACCCAAGCCTCTCGGTGTAATCGTCGTAAGCGCTGATGCCTTTGCGGCAGACGCCATAGCATGCAAGCTGATGGGTATGGCGGCGGAAGACATTCCGCATTTGCGCATCGGCGCAGAGCGCGGCTACGGCGTGATCGATCTTGAATCTATTTCGGTTACACCCGACAGCTGGCACGACTGGAGTTCTCCGTTTACTCCCCCGCCTGAAAATATCTCGATCGAATTCCCGAATATCAACGTTCTGGACAAGAACTCATGTAGCGCGTGCGTGTCGACCCTATTTTTGTTCTTGAAGCATTACAGAGATCGCCTTTTCGACTATTTTCCTTCAGATTCCAGTCTATGCATTGCTATCGGCAAGGGCCACAAGGAAGTGCCGGAGGGCACACTCTGCATCGGTAATTGCGTAGCCCTCCATCGCGACAATGGGATCTTCATTCCAGGGTGTCCCCCGGTCAGCAGTGAAATCCTCACCGTCATCTCAGGCAAACCGTCGGTTGACAGTAAGGATGGCCACATTGAAACATCGGACATAGCTGCGGGCGACGCACCGGACGAACAAGAAGAATAGTAAGATAGTGATCCATCACAGAATCGTACGGTTGGCGATCATTGATACTGGCAAACATGTTGAGTTAGGCGGGCGGGAAACAAGCCCAAAGATATGTTGGGCATGGGTTTGGAATTGATTTCCCCCAACGTACGTGCTACAGTGTGAAGCTCCACGCCCTGAAGGACGGGCGCTCTGCCTTACGGCAGCACTTCGTGCGCGGGGAGCAGACCGGTCAAAATGCTCCGTTGCTACAGTTTGATGTTTGAACTCAAAACTGCAAAACTAAAGGGTGTCCCTTAGAACTCTCCTTGAACCTTCTTCGATGTCCTTTTTCTTCCCGATTCTGTAAGCGTCAACAACCCCAATGGTCCAGCAGAGAATTACCAACAACAAGACGAGATTGAATGTGAGGCTCCCAGAAGTGGTGGCGGCCTGGGTGGCTGCGTTCGAGATGGTACTCATACTGATTGCCCCACCCTCCGACTCAATCTTCTCCAGGATGGCAAGGGCGTGTTGTACTGCTTTCACTACAACTACGGACAGACTGACCAAAACCGTAAGCATTATGACAGCACCCCGTTTATAGTGTTTTAGAACAACCTGACCCAGGCCTGGAAATATCAAACCTGACAAGAAGGCTCCCTTTAATGAGTTATTCATTGTGCCTTTCTCTGATACCTCTCTCTATCTGTCAGAAAAACATCTCTCGGAAATTCGGGGTCACCCAGGCTATCCGTCTAATATCCCTGGATAAACATTGCAAAAACAGGCGTTTCCAGTGCTTGGAACGCCGTTTTTGGTGGCAAAACTATCGCTGTAATAAGATATCATGCACCCTGAAATGGAATAGTCCTTTGCCTCAACAAATGGTCCACAATCACCAGCCTCACCATGGCCTCGCAAACCGGAACAATCCTTGGGACTGCTGATACATCGTGCCTCCCCTTGACCGAGATAGTAGTCGGTTTCATATTGATGTCCACTGTACGCTGTTCCTTTTCAATGGAGGAAATCGGCTTTACAGCAGCCCTCACCACAATCTCGTCACCATTGGAGATACCTGCCAGGATTCCGCCGGAGCGGTTTGTCACAAACCCTTCAGGCGTGATCTCGTCATTGCATTCAGAACCGAGCATCCGGGCAGCGGCCAGGCCCACACCGATCTCAACCCCCTTTACGGCCCCTATGCTCATGACCCCCTTTGCCAGCTCGGCATCGAGTTTATCAAATACAGGCTCCCCTAATCCAGCAGGACAGCCCCGAACCACCACCTCTACGATCCCCCCGGCTGAGTCTCCGGCCTCCTTTATCTCCTCAATCCGTTCCTCAATTTGGCTTACTGCATCCAGGTCCGGGGCAAGAAACGGGTTTTTGTCTATCACGTCCAGGTCAACCTGCTCCACCCTGACCCCTGCAAGCTCCAGGGTATAGGCCCTTACCGTGATCCCCTCTTGGTCCAGCAACTTCCTGGCAATAGCGCCTGCTGCAACCCTTGCCGCTGTTTCCCTGCCGGAGGCCCTTCCTCCTCCCCTGTAATCTCGTATCCCGTATTTCTTTTGATAGGTGAAGTCACCATGCCCCGGCCTGAAGGCATCCTTCATTGTCTCGTAGGCCCTGCTGTCCACATCCTTATTATATATAATGAGCGAGATAGGGGTCCCTGTGGTCATCCCTTCAAACGTTCCGGAAAGAACCTCAACTTTATCAGGTTCCCTCCTAGGTGTGCTTACAGGTGCGTCCTGTGGTCTTCTCCTGTCAAGGTCTTGCTGGATATCAGACTCGCTAAGGGACAAACCGGGCGGACACCCGTCTATAACTACCCCTATAGCCTTCCCGTGCGACTCACCCCAGGTAGTAACCCTGAAAACCTGTCCAAATGTGTTACCAGCCATGTTACCTCCGTAATCGTAACTGTTCCAGTTTCTGGACTATCTCATCAACGACCTGCTCAATACTCTTAGATGTCGTATCAACAGAGAAATCCATGACCCTTTGATAAACAGGCATCCTGGATTCCAGGACCTCTTCTATCTCCTTGTACGGGTCTTTTCCGGTCAGGCTTGGTCTCTGCTGTTCTGTCCTCTTATCATATTGCATTCTCTCGAGGATGGTCTGCGTTGTGGCCTCAAGCAAAACGATGACTCCTTCCTTCTTCAGGTTCTCAACGTTTCCCTCATCCAAGACCGCGCCGCCGCCTGCAGCAATTACGCAATTCTCTACGGACGATACTTCACGAATCGCCTCTTTCTCCTTTGCCCGAAAAAAGGACCAACCTTCCGTTGCCACCATATCACTAATTTGTCTCTTGGCCTTTTCTTCGATGTAGTCATCCGTATCACAAAACGCCTTCCCAAGCCTCTTGGAAAGGGCGATCCCCACAGCCGTCTTGCCGGTGCCCCTGTATCCGATCAGTACGATATTCATATCAATTGTCGATTGATTTCCCATTCACTTCCAATCATCAATCATCAATCGTCAATCATCAATCGAAAGTGAATCCAGTTTTTCCCAGAAATCAGGAAATGACTTCCTCACGCAATCCGGATCCTTGATGGAAATACCCTCTATGGCCAAGCCTGCTATGGCAAAACTCATGGCGATCCGGTGATCGCTGTAGCAGTCTATCTCGGCCCCGTGGGTGGCGATGCCCTGAACAACCATGCCGTATGCCTTTTCTTCAGCCCGTGCACCGATCTTTTTGAGTTCTTGAGTCAGGACAGCCACCCTGTCCGACTCCTTTGCCCGCAGGTGTAATATATTTTTCAGGGTGGTCTTTCCCTTCCGGAAGGCACTGACCACCGCAAGGGCTGGAACCATGTCCGGCACGTCGTTCAAGTCAAAAGAAAGATCCTCATGAATAGATAACGGGCCGGTTACCTGAACCCCTTCTCGAGATGTGGAGATCTTGCATCCCATGGTCTCCAGGATCTCCAAGAAACGCAAATCTCCCTGCAGCGAGTCAGGGTTGATATTTGTTATCCTTATAGTCTGGCCAACAATGGCGGCAGCAGCCATAAAATAGGTGGCGCTTGAGAGATCGCCCTCTATAACATACTCTCTTGGCTGGTACGCTTGATTAGCCCTAATACGGAAAAATCTC
Source organism: Desulfobacterales bacterium (assembly GCA_030616425.1). GTDB lineage: Bacteria > Desulfobacterota > Desulfobacteria > Desulfobacterales. The sequence continues at coordinate 12,937 of JAUWXJ010000017.1, forward strand.
TCTTCCACGACTGACACCTCTACTCCAAATTGGGCCATTACATCCAGGGTCAGCTCTATGTACGGCCAAGATGGGAGCTGGCTGGAAATCTTGATCTCAATATCTTTTTCAGCATACGGCGCGGCCAAAAGGAGCGATGATAGATACTGGCTGCTGATCGCCGTAGTCAAGCGCGTCTTGCCGCCCGGCAGGCCTCTTGCCTGGACTTCCACAGGAGGACATCCGCTTCCTTCAACGCACGAAGCCTTTACGCCCATCTTGTTCAGGGCATCCACAAGAGCCTGGATCGGTCTTTGCCGCATGCGCCTGCTGCCATCAAGTATAAAAGTGCCGTGCCCCAAGGAGACTATGCTGGTAAGAAATCGAAGCCCGGTTCCATTGTTTCCGAGATAAAGGGGTGAAGAAGGTGTAACCAGTTTACCGCCGGTCCCCTCTACCACAAGACCATGGCGTTCCTGAGCAACATCGGCGCCCAGCGAACACAGCGCATTGGTCAAATGCTCGATATCTTCCGAGATTAGGGCATCCTGTATGACAGACCTGCCGTTGGCAAGCGCAGCAGCGACCAGAGCCCTTTGGGTGTAGCTCTTTGAACCGGGGACACTGATCACCGCGTTGATTCCTTTTATCGGCTTGATCTGCTTCACGATGTTTGAAGCCTCTCCAAGACTATATTTCTCATCAGCTCCACAGGGGGCTCTTTCCCCGTCCAGATCTTAAACTGTTCAATGCCCTGAAACACAAACATCTCAAAGCCGCTCGCCACCCTGCATCCTGCTCCCTCTGCCTCCCTGAGAAGCATTGTCTTAAGAGGGTTGTATATAACATCTGCCACTGCCTTGTATGCACCCAGCACACCCTTTGGCACAGGCATCTCGTCTTCCTTGGGATACATCCCTACCGGGGTAGTATTGACCAAACAGTCACCACGAGCGCTTTCGACCTCAGAAAAGGGAACAAAGGCACAATCGAATTCTTCGGCTAGCGCGCGTCCCTTCTCCTCTGATCTGTTCACGACAATCGCTTCCCCCCCTTGACTGGTTACGCCAAAGACCACGGCCCTTGCGGCCCCTCCTGCGCCGAGCACCACAAACTTGTGGCCCTCTATCTGGAGTAATGTCTTAAGGTACCTGACAGCTCCAACCCAGTCTGTGTTCGTACCTCGTATACGTCCTTTTTCAAAGATCAAGGTGTTGACCGCCCCAATCTTTTCAGCTGTATCATCAATCTCGTCAATGAGCCCAAAGACTTCTGTCTTAAAAGGATGAGTCACGCTAGCACCCTTTATTCTAAGGGCCCTCATTCCGGCTATAGCCCCCTGCAGATCCTCCACCTCAAAGGGCAAATAAATTGCATCTATGTCAAGGTGCCTGAATGCAACATTGTGCATAAGCGGGCTCATGCTTTGGGCTACTGGATTACCCAGGATGCCGTAAACGGATGTACTTCCGCTCAGCGCGCTCGTGTGGCCGCCGGCAGTCGATTTCGCCTGAGGCTCGGAGCCGGTTGACTGCAGTCTTCTCGAAATTGAGATAATCTCGGAAAATATCCTGTTAATCTCTGAGGTGTTTAGCGGCCCCTGGTTGTCTCGGGCAAGATATTCGAATATCGACTCCTCCCGGTCTGGATCATAGACACCCAAACCACTTTCGGCCTTGAGCTTGCCGATCTCAAGAGAAACCCCTGCCCGTTCGTTCAATAGCTTAAGGAGGGCAACATCCATCTCTTCAATCCTGCGCCTCAGTTTGTCTAAAGCATCTTTGCTCATCCAAGTTCCTCAATCACCTCTTCCACAACACCTGAAGGGACCTCAGGCGTCACAAAAGGATCACCTATCTTTTTAATCAGCACAAAGTGGACCTGACCTGCCACCACTTTTTTGTCTGTCGCCATGAAGCCCGGGATTTGTGATGTGTCTGAGCCTGTTGGAATCCTGGTGGGAAGCCCGTACTCTTTAATCAAGTCAACAATCCTTGTGTAAGACTCCCCGTCCAGGTGATTCAGCCTGTGCGAAATCTTTGCAGCACCCACCATCCCAATGGCTATAGCCTCCCCGTGAGAAAGACTATAGCCTGAGGCGGCCTCAAGCGCGTGTCCCAGGGTATGCCCGAAATTGAGAACGCGCCTCAAGCCGAACTCTTTTTCATCCATCTCCACGATCCCTGCCTTTATCTTGCAGGAACGCCCAACCAAGCTTTTCATCAGAGAAGGATTGCGCTCCTTGATCCCTTGACTTTCGCTTTCTAGTAGCTCGAAGAGACTGCGATCCCCTATGATCCCGTATTTGATTATCTCGGCCAAGCCGTTTGCGAAATCTCTGTCTGAAAGGGTCTTTAGAAATGACAGGTCTATATAAACAGCCCTGGGCTGATAAAATGTCCCCACAAGATTCTTCCCCTCTGGAAGATCGACCCCGGTCTTGCCGCCCACGCTGCTATCCACCTGAGCTAGAAGGGTTGTGGGAATCTGGACATAAGGGATCGACCTCATGTATATGGATGCAATAAAGCCGGTTACATCACCCACGACCCCGCCACCCAGTGCCACAAGGAAGGATTTGCGGCTAACATTGAGCCTGACGAGTTGTCTTGCCACATCAAGTACGGTATTGAGTGATTTGGATGACTCACCAGCAGATATCTCAATGATGTCAACAGGGATGGCAAGCTCTCCCAACCTTTCCCTCACCATTTCCCCGTAAAGGGGGTTGACATATGAGTCTGTGATGATCACACATCGGTCTGCATGATTCTTGAGCTTGGTGATCAATCCCACACGGTCCATGATATCTTCACCAATGAAGATCTCATAGGAGTCCTTGTAAGTCTTCTCCAGATTCACTTTAATGAGGTCCACGTTCCTGTGCATACTCCTTTCTAACTATATTTGCAATCGATTCTATCTCATCCATGAGCTTGAAGAACTTTTCAGGCTTCAGGGACTGGGGGCCGTCTGACAGGGCACGCTGGGGGTCTGGATGAACCTCTATCAACAGGCCGTCGGCCCCGACTGCGACAGCCGCCTTTGCCAGAGGAATTACGAACTTCCACTGGCCTATAGCGTGGCTGGGATCAACAATTACCGGCAGGTGAGTCATATCCTTGAGGACTGGTACCGCGCTGATATCAAGTGTGTTGCGCATGGCAGTCTCAAAGGTACGGATACCCCTTTCACAGAGTATCACCCGATCGTTGCCGGATGCCAGTATGTACTCTGCAGACATGAGTAACTCTTCCAGTGTGGTCATCATTCCTCTTTTTAAAAGCACAGGTTTTTTTGCCTGCCCTACAACCTTCAGGAGTGCAAAATTCTGAATGTTTCTGGCGCCTATTTGAAGCACGTCTGCATAGCTCTCAACAAGTTCGACTTCCGATGGGCTCATGACTTCGGTAACCACCGGCAGGCCTGTCTTCTCCCGGGCCTGGGCAAGGATCTTCAGCCCCTCTTCTCCCAGCCCCTGAAAGCTGTATGGAGATGTCCTTGGCTTAAAGGCCCCTCCTCTCAGCATAGACGCGCCTGCCTCCTTTACAACAAACGCGGTCTCCATCAGCTGCTCCGGACTCTCCACAGCACATGGTCCTGCTATGACAACGCATTTTGGCCCACCTATCTTCACATCTCCTACCGTGATCACGGTGTTACCTTCTTTTGTTTCCCGGCTTGCAAGCTTGTACGGCGCCAAGATCGGCATGACCTTTTCAACCCCCGGCCAGGTTTCTACGGTCTTCAAGACGACTTTCCCTCGCTCATCCCCAACAGCTCCGATAATGGTCCTTTCTACCCCTTTTGAGACGTGTGCCTTGTACCCTGCGGATTCTATCCACTTGATTACATTTTCGAGTTCCTGCTCATCGGCCTTTTTCTTCATAACAACAATCATTGTTTAAACCTCCTTGACATAAAAATGAAAAGGGCCGCGAAGATCTTTGCCTCCGCGGCCTGTTACCCAAAAACAAAAAAAAGCCGGGGGCAGGGTATCTGGCCTGCCACCGGCTTGGAGTTGCTTATGGTCTATTTCTTTCTAACGCACCTCCCTCTCAAGCCATGGACAGACCTGTCCAAAATACCAGTAATAGTAGTAGTAAAAAAATATACCCATTTCCCCGTGCTTTCTAATCTTCATGTCTTTATTCCCTGCAAGTAATCCATTTAATGCCACGCTTTATATTCGGTGTCAAGCAAAAAATGAGGAATGGTCATTCCTGTATCTCAATGTAATCGATTGATAGACATGTGTATAGCAGGCAAGGGGTTGCATACTAAGGCTGTTTTAGCTATACATATAATAGTAATTAGCCATGTTATGGTATCACTGATAAACTAGGAGGTCACCATGCCTCAAGATTGCTTGATCGTAGTAGATATGCTCAATGACTTCGTGGACGAAAAGGGGGCCCTGTATTGCGGTCAAACTGCTAGAGATATCATCCCGTTCATCAAAGGCCGCATAGAGGCCTCTCGAAAAAATGGAGATCTTGTAATCTACCTCCAGGACTCCCATGCAAAAGACGATAAGGAATTTGACAAGTTTCCCAAGCACTCGGTGACGGGGACATGGGGCCATCAGATTATTCCAGAACTTACCCCCCAGCAAAGCGACGTTGTCATTCAGAAGCGACGCTACAGTGGCTTTTTCGACACCGAATTGAGCGATCTTTTAGACAGGCACAATATCCAGGACGTAGAAGTGGTCGGCGTTTGTACGAATATCTGTGTGATGGACACCGTGGGTGGCCTGGCGAATCGAGACTACAACGTTACAGTGCCAAAGGCTGGTGTCGCAGACTTTGACCCAGAAGCCCACGGATTTGCTTTGAACCGCATGGACAAGATATACGGAGCAAACGTCCAATGATAAACCCTGACGAAAAATTTGAACTCCTGACCGACCTCTATGAACTGACCATGACGGCCAGCTATTTTGAAAATGGCATGGCAGAGACTGCGACATTTTCGCTCTTTATCAGGAAATACCCCTCGGGCCGCGCCTATTTTGTGGCAGCAGGACTGGAACAGTTCCTGGACTATGCGGCCAACTTTCAGTTCTCAGAAAGCGACCTGACCTTTCTTGATCGCACCAGCCTCTTTTCAGATGATTTTCTGGACTATCTCAAGACCATGCGCTTCACAGGAAGCGTTGATGCCCTTGCTGAAGGAGAAATCTTTTTCAGGGATGAGCCGATCCTTGAAGTCACCGCTCCGATCATAGAAGCCCAGATCCTGGAGACCTTTGTGATCAACACCATAAATCTCCAGTCCATGATTGCCACAAAGGCCGCCCGATGTGTCCATGCAGCTGCAGGACGTCGGCTGGTTGATTTCTCGCTTCGCAGAGCCCACGGAACTGATGCAGGCCTGAAGGTGGCCCGGAGCAGCTACATTGCCGGGTTTGTGGCGACCAGCAATGTCCTGGCCGGGAAGGTCTACGGCATCCCCATCTCAGGAACCATGGCCCACTCGTATATCAGTTCATTTGGGGATGAGCTTGAAGCGTTCAGAGCCTTTGCGCGCTCATTCCCCAAGAAGACTATCCTGCTCATCGACACCTATGACACCATTGCCGGAGCCCGTAAGGCCGCTAAGGTGGCCCAAGAAATGGCCAAAGAGGGTCACAAATTACTAGGGGTTCGCCTAGATAGTGGCGATATGACTGACCTCAGCCGCCAGGTACGAAATATCCTGGATGAGGCAGGCCTCAAGGATGTGGAGATATTCGCCAGCAGCACCTTTGACGAGTATAAGATTGATAGGGCCATCAAGGAGGGCGCCAGTATAGACGCCTTTGGTGTGGGGACCAAGATGGGGGTTTCTGCTGATGCCCCTTACTTTGATATAGTATACAAGCTAGTCCAGTACGGTGAGCGTCCCATCATGAAGTTGAGCACAGGGAAGGTAAACCTGGCAGGAAAAAAACAGGTCTTCAGAAAGATTGACCGCAACGGGCGGTTCACAGAAGACGTCATAGGGACCAGGGATGAAACTATTGAAAGCGCTTCTCCCTTGCTCGAGCCTGTTATTCAGGGTGGAAAGCTCTTAAGGGGGCACCCCCCTCTCAAGGAGATCAGGGAGCGCTTCAGGAAAAACTTTGCTGCCCTTGATGAAAAATACAAGGCACTTCACGACGCTCAATTCTATCCCGTGAAACTGAGCGCCCACCTCAAGGAAGTTCAGGAGGCTTCTTCAGGCTAAACTCTCTTTTTCGGACGCTATCTCAAAGCGCTATGCTTCACTTCTTCCACCTGCTTTGTAATCTTCTGTCTTCCACGGCCTTAAGGCAATAATAAAGGCCAC